>JBAVEE010000515.1:0-1648 GCA_049587575.1 Bradyrhizobium sp. | reverse complement strand
CCTGCAGTCCTTGATCGACGTGATTGAGGTCGACGATGCTCAAATCCGCATCAAAGGTAGCAAAGACGTACTCGAAAGAGCGGTCCTGGCGAGCCGGAATGGGACCATTCCGGGTTCGCAGATGAGTACTAGCATTACAGTTGCGCTTTCGGAAGGCTTCTGAATCTATGGGCAACCATGATTCGGAGATCGTGGACGCGAGCAGCGTCGATAGAGGAGACGCTTGCGTTGTGGGCGGCGTCGCTTCGGGAGATCAAGAAGCGGATTCGTCCGTTGTTCACGCAAGAGCGGGTTGCGACGAATGCAGGTCTGTTCCTGGAAGGTCTGCTGGGAGATGAGCAGCGCAAGACCGGTTGGATGCGCGCGGAGGCAGCTGGCGATCCCGGCCCATGGCGTCAGCAGGCGATTCTGGGTCGCGGGGATTGGGACGCCGATGCCCTGCGCGATGTCGTACGCGACTATGTGATCGAGCACTTGGCGGATGATGATGCGGTTCTCGTGATCGACGAGACCGGCTTTCTCAAGCAGGGCAAGGCGTCGTGCGGGGTGGCACGGCAATACACCGGTTCGGCGGGCAAGATCACGAACTGCCAGATCGGAGTCTTCGCTTCCTACGTTTCGCGCCACGGTCATGCGTTCATCGATCGTGCGCTGTATCTTCCGAAGGAATGGACCGATGATCCGGATCGCCTGGAAGCTACATACGTGCCCCCCGATGTCGGCTTTGCGACCAAGCCAAAGCTCGCGACGCGAATGATCGCACGCGCTATAGCCGCGGCTGTACCATTCAAGTGGGTTGCCGGTGACACCGTCTACGGCGTTGGCGACATCGAACAGCAGCTACGGCGGGCAGGCAAAGGCTATGTACTCGGGGTCAGCAGCGCTCATGTGTTTCAATCCTGGGGCAAGCGGCGATCCGTCGCCGGCACGGCCGCGGACATCGCCCGGACGCGGCGCCCGTCCGACTGGAAACGCCTGTCGGCGGGAGCCGGAGCCAAAGGACCGCGGCTGCACGATTGGTGTTATCTCGAATTGGCCGATATCGAGGCCGAGCAGTTCAACAGTGCAAATGACGGTTTGTGGACACGCGGTCTACTGATCCGCCGTCGCATCGCCGATGATGACCTCGCCTTCTTCACCACCTGGTGCCCAGCGGGAACAGCCATTGAAACGCTGGTCGCGGTCGAAGGCCATCGATGGGCGATCGAGGACAGCTTTGAAACCGCGAAAAACGAGTTCGGGCTCGATCACAACGAAAGCAGATCCTGGCATGGCTGGCACCGTCATGTGTCCCTGGTGATGCTCGCCTTCGCCATGATGGCCGCGATCCGACATCGCGCTAATCCGCCACCGCCCAAAAAAACGAACCGCCGCCCGCCGGCAAAAGCCAAAACGCGCCCACGCCGTCGCTGATCCGTTGGTCGATCCAGGAAATCCGACGCATCGCCGTTAGGCTCGCTCGAAAGCGTATTCAACCCGCGCTTATCATCGCATGGTCATCCTGGCGGAGGGCTCACCAAGCTGCCGCTCAACGCGCTCACCTCAAGGCAAGAACGCAACTGTAATGCTAGGTTTCGTGCCGATGCAGCTGGGGACGGGGCCGCGTAAAGGACGCGCGTCCTCGCTTGATGCCCCAAAGCGGTTGCGC
>JBAVEE010000514.1:0-4537 GCA_049587575.1 Bradyrhizobium sp. | reverse complement strand
TCGTTGAAATGGAAAGTGTCGCCGGTGATGATCGTCTGATTGGACAGGATGCCGGATTTGTACTGGCCACCACCGTACGGGATGGGTTGCGTCGGCAGTACGGCGGGGTCGGCCAGGTTTGAGCTGCCGAGTGGCGTCATGATGGAGTTTTCATAGGAATACTGACCGTTGAAAAATCCGTTGGTCCCGATCGTCAGTTCGTTTCTGAATCCGAACAGATCGAACCGCCCGTTCAACGATGCGGTGTTGCTGACGATGGTGAAGCGCGGAACGGCGTTGAAGTTTTTGGTGACCGTATAATTCCCGCGATTGTCGGTCATCGTATTGGTGATGCCGAACAGATTGCGCACGGCATCCTGATAAAGGGCGCCGATCTCGATATTCCAGTCGTTGTTGATCTCGTGCTTGACCTTGACGAGACCGGTATCGGTGACGAGATCCGTGCCCGCGCCGGGTTGCCCGTAACCGAGCCTGGTCGAATCGACGGCGTTGGGCAGCACCGGGAAATTCGGCTTGCCGAAATAAACGATGCTGCCCGGCAGGCCCGTGATATTGGTCTCGTAGTGGCTGAAGTTGGTTTCGACCACGGTGCGGTCGCCGATATGAAAATCGAGGGCGCCGCTCGCCAGCGTTCGGTCGGCATGACTTTCCGGTGCATAGCTCTCGCCCTGGCCGTGAACGACATTGAACCGGTAGCCGAACTTGCCGTCAGGCGTGCGTCCACCCGCATCGATGTTCTCGGTGAACACGGAATTCGAATCGAACCCTTGCGTGTAGGCCGCAAACGGCGTGTCCGTCGGCCGTTTCAGGGTGAAGTTGAAAACGCCGGCCGGGGTGGCAGGTCCGTAGAGCGAGCCGGCAAGCCCGTTCAGCACCTCGATGCCGGAAAGATTCTCGGCTGGAATAGCAGTCGTGCCGATAATATTGAGGCCGTCGAGCCGGGTCGCCTGCACGATGCTGCCCTGGAAACCGCGCGCCTGCGGACGGGATACCTCAAAGCCCTGCTGGTTCCTGATCTCGACCGAGGGAAGGTATCGAAGCGTATCGTTGACGGTTTTCAATTGCAGGTTTTCGATCAAATCCTGCGGAACCGCCGTCATCGAGAACGGCGTATCGAGCAGTTTCCGGTTTCCAAGCGGGCCGAGGCTGACGGTTCCGGTATTGTATTGAGGGTTCGTCGCCGCATTGTGGACGCCTGCGGTCGAGGTCGCGCCGGCTGCGGCAGGCGCCGGCGGCGCCGCGACCGGTCGACGCGCCGTTCGCTTCCTTTTCTTTGCTGCACTGCTTTTCTGCGCGGCCGGCTGGTCCTGCTGACCGGTCACCGGTTTTGGACCGTAAATCGTGACCGGGGGGAGAGGCGCCTGCTGAGCGCAGGCCGCGTCAACAGCCGCGGAAGCCACGCTCGCCAGCAGGACGCCGGTCGCTATCGCATGTTTCATGCGTGTACTTCTTTCGAAAACTCGGAATTGGTAAAGACATGGATCAAATGGATCAATATGTTGCACTATGACGGCTTATTCGGAAACCGCCAACAGAAGCCATCGCGCTGAAATTGGATTATTTCGCAAGCATACGATGATCCGAAAGCCGTATCGGGCGATCGAAATATCGAAACAAAAATCTGGAAACTTTCATGCGGCGTAACGTCTTTTGTCTCCTGGTCGCGTTCGCGGCCCTTTCGTCGTCGGCACGAGCGGACACCTTGAAGGTAATCAGCGCCGGCAGCCTCCGCGCCGCGCTGACGGATCTGTTGCATCGCTTTCCGCTTCAATCCGACACCGTGGAACCGCCGGAGTTCGGGTCCTCGGGGTTGATGCGTCAAAAGATCGAAAACGGCGCAACCGCTGATATCTTTACGTCGGCAGACATGGAGCAGCCGCGCCGGCTCGCCGCGGGACATCCCGAACGCCTGGTGATTCATTTCGCGCGCAACAGCATGTGCGCACTCGCCCGCCCGAGCCTGGGTCTCGATCAGGCCAATTTTCTCGACCGGCTGCTCGACCCAACGGTGCGAATTGCGACATCGACGCCGGGTACTGATCCCTTGGGAACCTATAGCTGGGAGGTATTCGCGCGGGCGGAACCGCTCAAGCCGGGCGCGAGAGCGATCCTGGAAGCGAAAGCAAAAAAACTGGTGGGCGGCGGAGAAAAGACGCCGCCTCTGGTGCCGGGAAAGGGAGCCGTCGAAGGCATATTCCTCTCCGACCAGGCGGACGTCATGCTGATTTATTGTAGCGCGGTGCCGGCGCTGCAAAGCGAGATCCCGTCTCTCACCTCGATCAAAGTGCCTGCAGCGCTCACGGTCGAACCGGCGGACGGAATGGTGATCCTCAACAGCAAGCCTGTCGCGTTGCGCTTCGTTGCCTTCGTGATGTCTGAGGAAGGCCAAGCCATTCTGCGCAGCCACGGCTTCGAGCCGGTCGCGTCGGCCGCGCCGGCTCAGCCCTGACCTTCCACCGACGCGCACTCGAAGTAAGCCGTAAACCACTGCGCAGGGGAGGCCGGACTGCTTCCGCTGAACCTGTATGCTCGTGTGCGCCTTTGTTTGCGCATTTTGCACGCGAGACCGCGGGTGCAGCGCGCACCCGGCTTTCCCTGCGCCCTCCTAAGAGAGGGTGATTGAATACCCCGACAACTCGGGCGAGATGCGCCGCGAGATCGCGAAGTCACGTCTTCAATCGTCATGCCCCGCTTCGAGTGGAGCATTCGGCGTGCCGTGAGGCACCAATGCCGGCCCACCGCACGTCGTCTCGCCCGGCGGAATATTTCGGCGCTTGCCAAGGGGGTGCCGAAAGGCGAGAAAACCGCTTGCGAAGAAGAAACGTCAGCGGAGAACGAATTGACCATCAAGGGCAAGGCCTACATTGCCGGGATCTTTGAGCATCCAACCCGACATGCGCCGGACAAATCCACCGCCCAGCTTCATGCCGAGGTCGCCAGGGGCGCTTTGGAAGACGCCGGGTTGAGCAAGGCCGATATAGACGGCTATTTCTGCGCCGGCGACGCCCCGGGCGGGGTGATGGCGATGGCCGACTATCTGGGCCTCAAGGTCCGGCATTTCGATTCCACCGACACCGGAGGCTGCTCCTATCTGGTCCATCTCGGCCATGCCGCCGAGGCGATCGCGGCCGGTAAGTGTTCGATTGCGCTGATCACGCTCGCAGGCAAGCCGCGCACCGGGGCGATGCCGCCGCGCGCGAGCGGCGCCGAGGTCGATTTCGAGGCTGCTTACGGCGCCACCACGCACAACGTTTACGGCATGTGCGCCATGCGTCACATGCATGAGTTCGGCACCACCAGCGAGCAGCTGGCCTGGATCAAGGTCGCGGCCTCCCATCATGCGCAATACAATCCACATGCGATGCTTCGCGACGTCGTCACGGTTGAAGACGTGCTCAATTCGCCGATGATTTCCGATCCGCTGCACCGGCTCGATTGCTGCGTCGTCACCGATGGCGGCGGGGCGCTGATCGTGACGACGGAGGCGATCGCGCGCAGCCTGAAGAAGCCGCTGGTGCGGATGATCGGGCACGGTGAAGCGCTCAAGGGGCCGCGCGGCGGCAAGGATCTCGATCTGACTTATTCCGCGGGTGTCTGGTCGGGTCCACGCGCGTTCGAGGAAGCCGGCGTGACGCCCGGGGATATCAAATACGCGTCGATCTACGACAGCTTCACCATCACGGTCTTGATGCAGCTCGAAGACCTCGGCTTTTGCAGGAAAGGCGAGGGCGGCAAGTTCGTCGCCGACGGCAATTTGATTTCCGGTGTCGGCAAGTTGCCGTTCAACACCGACGGGGGCGGGCTCTGCAGCAATCATCCGGTCAATCGCGGCGGCATGACAAAAATCATCGAAGCGGTACGGCAGTTGCGCGGGCAGGCGCATCCGAAGGTGCAGGTGCCGAATTGCGACCTCGCCATCGCCCATGGCACCGGCGGACTTCTGGGCGTTCGGCACGCCGCCTCAACCTGCATTCTGGAGCGTGTGTGATGGACAGCGCCGTGAAGTATCCGATGCCGCAAGGCAATCCCGAGACGGCCCATTTCTGGGAGAAGACCGTCGACGGCAAGCTCCTGATCAAGCGCTGCATCGCCTGCGGCGAGGCGCATTATTTCCCGCGCTCGATCTGCCCGTTCTGCTTCTCCGACAAGACGGTGTGGGAAGAAAGTGCGGGCGAGGGCGAGATCTACACCTTCAGCCTGATGCGCAAATCCGCCAGCGGTCCGTACGCGATCGGCTATGTCACGCTGAAGGAAGGTCCGTCGCTGCTGACCAATTTCGTCGACTGTGACATGAGCAAGCTGAAGATCGGCCAGAAGGTCAAGGTGGTGTTCAAGACCACCGATGGCGCACCGCTGCCGTTCTTTACGCCGATGGAGTGAGCTGAGCGCCACGCGTATCGCGCAAATGGTGGTCATCCCCGCGAAAGCGGGGACCCGTAAATGCCGGTGACTACTGGACCCCCCGAGTTCACAAACGAAGTGCAACACTTCCGGTTGGAGGTGTTGCCATGGGGCGGAGTTACGAGCAGCTTTCCCT
>JBAVEE010000513.1:0-2171 GCA_049587575.1 Bradyrhizobium sp. | reverse complement strand
CCTGGCTGTTGGCCGCTTCCTGGTTGGTGTCGGCCAGGGTCAGGTTGGACGAACCGGTCTGCAGCACGTTGATCAGGTTCTTGTTGAAGTCCTGACGGATCTGCACGACGGACAGGTTCGAACCCAGGGCGGACGCCTCGGTGCGCAGCACGGTGCTGGCCGCGCCGAGCTTGGTGAGCGCCGCGTTGGCCGAGCTGTTGTCCAGGAAGTCGGTGCCGGAGGCCAGCGAGGCAAGGCCGAGACCGGCCGCGTTGAAGGTGACGCCGTTGATGGCGAGCGTGGACTTGGCGGTTTCGTCGAAGGTCAGCTTGAGATTGTCACCGTTCAGCAGATTGATGCCGTTGAAGGACGAATCCTGCGCGGTTGTCGTGATCTGCGTGATGATGTTGTTGTACTGACCCACCAGGCTGGCGCGAATGGCCTGCGAAGCCGCATCGGCAACCGGGGCGCTGCCGGCAGCTGCGAACGCCGCAGGAGTACTGCCACCACCCGAAAAGGTAACCGTACCGATCGTGGACGAGGCCGCGTCGTTGGTCGTGCTGATCACGAGCTTGTTGCTGCTATCGAGGCTTGCTGTCAGGTTGCCGGCTGCCAAAGCCGTATTGAGCTGGGTAAGCGACTCGGTGGCGCCGAAGGTGACGGTCACCGCCGGGAGGCCCGTGGTCGCGGTGAATGCGAGAGTGTCGCCGGATTTGATGCTGGTGCCGTCAACCAGGTTGGCCGCGGTGCCGGTGATGGCTGCTGTCGAACTATCCGTCGAATGAGTCGTATAGCCGGCGGGCGCCTGCAGCACCTGGTTGGCGATCGACTTGGCGGTATCGACCAGGCTCTGCAGCGAAGTGAGGCCGGTGTTGGCAGCCTGCAGCACCTGCACGCCGTTACCGATGCTGTCGAGCAGGTTGTTGATATCGCTGGCGCGGTTGTTGAGGCCCTGCGCGGTGAAGTAGTTGGTCGGGTTGTCGAGCGCCGAGTTGACCTTGTTGCCGGTGGCGAGGTCATTCTGGGTGGTCGAAAGCAGCGAAGCCGTCGACTGCAAGGAGAGAAGATTCTGGCGAACTGCCGAGGAGAGAACAATGCCTGACATTTTGATATCCTTCTGGATTTGAACACGATTGACGCGACGCCGTACGCTTCTGTCGGCGACGTCTCACCCTGTTCCCTCCCCCCTACCCGTTCGTTAAGGCGCTTCTCAGAATCGCTATCGAGCAGGCAGGGCTGCCGGACCGGCGCGACGCAATTTCCGCGCGGTGCGATTGCTGATTACATGGGCGTATCAGTCATAACCGTGGCATTGAGGCCCCGTCCACGGCTCGCAAGTCATGTCGTCAGGTTAGCTTCACGTTAATCACGATTTTGAATTGTGCCCGGCGTCAGGGCCGCGCGGATCATTTTCGCCAGCTCGATCTTGCGACAGGGCTTTGCCAGCAGCAACGCATCGGCGTCGAGACGCCCGTCGTGGATCAGCGCGACTTCGGCATAACCCGACGTATGCGACCTTGAGCGACGCCCGTTGGTTCCATCGCGATCGCTATCTCAACTGAACGACGCTTGTAAAAGGCGCCTGGCCTTCCGCCATGCATTCGTTGATCACCGTGAGCAGCGCCACCGGCGTGAACGGCTTGCGCAGGCAGCGGGTCGCGCCGAGTTCAAGCGCCATCCTGAGGAAGTCGGGAGCCGGCGAGTCGAGATTTGCGAAGGCGTAACCCGACATCGCAATCAGCGGAATGGTCGGCGCCCGCTCGTGAAAGATCCGGATCGACTCGAAGCCGCGCATATGCGGCATGAAGATATCGACGATCATCAGATCGAAGGCCACGCCTTCAAGAGCGCGAAGCCCGGCTTCGCCACCATCGGCGATCGTCACCTGAAAGCTGTGCCGTTCGAGATAGATCTCGATGGCCATGCAAACCATTGGATCGTCGTCGACAACCAGAATACGCGGCATGGGCGTCCCCCGAACCTGTCTTTGTGCGTTTGTCAGCTCCGAAACTCCTGAGTCCTGATGCAAGCGCGTCTCCCCCTGTTTGTTCCCATCGACACGTCGGCGCCATCAAGCTGGAAGCGCCGCCGGAAACCTTTTTGCCGGATTTTCCGGGGGCCATCCGGCAAATGGCGCCTCACCGCCACCCGTAAGCGCGGCAGGCTCAGCCCGAATCGCGAGGCTCATATGC
>JBAVEE010000512.1:0-1970 GCA_049587575.1 Bradyrhizobium sp. | reverse complement strand
GACGAGCGTCGAGAGTTAGTCCCGGTGATAATTGCTTCCATCGTCGCGGCGATCGGCGCATTTTGCATGTGGTCCGACCTCCGAAGCGATTCGCTGGGTCGTGGGGACGGCATGATCACGTCCGCCGTCGTGTCACGGGCCGGCGCGATCGTGTCTCCATCGGAACCGCCGACTCGCATGGTTGTGCCGCATACCGTGCCTGCTTCCGAGCCATCGACGGTCGGCCGCGCAAAGCCCTGAACGCATCCACCGCTTCACATTCGTTACACGCCGCCGGCCGCACCTCTGCGGCATGATGCATCGAAGCGCCGCAACGTAGTTGGGCCTGGAGATTGTTTGCTATCCAGCCAATCTCGGGGAAACCGGCCGGCATCCCCGTGAAGAATTTCCGGGATCAGCCGGCAAATGCCTTGTCGAGGTCGGCGATGACGATCTTTTGCATCTTCATCATGGCCTGCATGGCGCGATCGGCCTTTTTGCGATCGGGATCGCTCAGGTAACGGCCGAGCGCCGTGGGCACAACCTGCCAGGACAGGCCGAATTTGTCCTTGAGCCATCCGCATTTCGATTCCTGGCCCCCGTCGGCGATCAGTTTGTTCCAGAAGTAGTCCACCTCCTGCTGGCTCTCGACGCTGATGAAGAAGGAGACGGCTTCGTTGAACTTGTATTTTGGGCCGCCATTGAGGGCGTTAAACCTCTGCCCCTCGAGTTCGAAGGTCGCCATGAAGTCATTGACGGTTTCGACCTTGGCGTTGGGAAACACCGATTTGTAGAAGGCGACAGCCTCGGGGACGTTGTTATCGAACCAGAGGAACGGCGTGATGGAAGTCATGACGGATGTCCTTGTTGGTTGGGTTGCGATCACCCGGAATCCTTCGTGCTCGGTCTCGAAGGCTGTGGCGCGGGCGGGACTGGCGACGGACAGATTAACGAAGATCGTTGGCCATCATGCACTCCGTTGGCGTGGGCTCGCCCGGAGGACGAACGGCGGGACCGGAGTCCGACAGTGGGTTTGTTTTTTGTCGGTCGATTTTCGCAATACCCGGTCCAGGCCCGCCGGTGCCCGCTTCGCCGATGTCGGGGCGCACGGTCCAATCAACGCGGAAGCGTTGCGAGCCGGCAACCCCGCGGCAGCGGGCCGGATCGTCGAACGGGATTGCCGGCCCGACGCCATCGCGCGGGCGAGGGCGGCGCGGTACCGGTCCGGCGTGCCGCCGTCCCCGATGGAGACAACAGCAGGAAGCCGCCCGAAGGCGGCTTCGCAGCTTCATGACGGTTTACGCTTCCGGCATTCAGAAGGCGTCTCCTCCCGAATACATCGGGTTACGGGCGCAGGCATCGTCGCCTCGGCTATCCCAACCACCTCGAGCTCGCCAGCCGCTCCAGGCTTCGTAATCGAACACCGGGGAATAAGGATTACCCGGTTCGATCGTCGCGCAATAGGTGCTTCGGGCGTGGGGCCCCGGGGAGGCTATCGCATGCCGGGCCATGGCGGGTCCTGCCAGCACGGAAGAAAGGACTGCGGCAGCGGCAATCAGTTTCAATTTGGTCATCCGTTTCTCCTTTTTGATTGGGTGACGCAACGGACCAAGTGCGGCCGTGAACGTAGGTTCCGGCCTTGGTTCCTAAAAGATTTTTCAGGCTCCGGGGACGGGCTTTTTTGGGCGTTCCCGCGGTCGCAGACGGCCGTTATGGACCGCGGCGGCAATCTCCACCGGCTGGCGGGAGGCGGCGGCATCGTGAATTTCAAATCGGCTGTCTATTTATCCGGGGCGGAAATCGTACGGGGAGCAAATACCGGCGTCACCCGTCGTTTGATAGGAGTCGACGACATCGCCGGCCGGGGCCATGACGACTCGTATCTTGCAGGCCATCAGTGACTGGCCCTTGAACCATGTGTAAACTTTTTGTCCATCAACCGTTCGCTCTTGATCTGGATTGCCAAGCCGGACCTCGACGGCGCTAAGGGG
>JBAVEE010000511.1:0-2951 GCA_049587575.1 Bradyrhizobium sp. | reverse complement strand
CCTCTGAGCCTCAGCGGCATTGGCCGCATTTGGCTGTTCCTTGCGCCAGATCATGGTCCGGTGTCCCGGAGCCGTCATATTTAAATAATGGCTTCCCAGATTGGCTGGAAGACGATTCGTCATCGTTGCGCGATCCTTTGGAGGGCCAACGGTGAACCGCAGATTTGCCGGGCTGTCGGACCGATCTCATATGCGACTGGCTTGAGGTGAATCAAACCCTTCGAGGCGGTTGCCGCGCTAGTTCTGAAATTCAGCAAGAGGCTTTCATGGCGTTTAAGGATATTCTGCTCACGCTGACGAGTTATCCAGAGCCGACGCCGTTATCCGTAGTTGACGATGCGGTTTCGGTGGCCTCCGCTGTCGGCGCTCACATTGCCGCGCTCTCCTGCGAAATACACGTTGAGGTGCCCGGTCACTTCATTTCAGGCGCCGCCGTCGGCCTGCCCGGAATCATCGCCGGGGAAGCAGCCCGGAGCCGAAGGAACGCGCAGGACCTGCTTGCAGCGTTCGAAGCCGCCGCGGCAAAATCCGGCATTTCCAGCGAATCCGTACTGGAGAAATGCAGGTCGTTCGAGGCTCCGGACCTTCTGGTCGAATACGCACGGCTCCGCGACCTCACGATCATGGCCGCGTCAGACGATCGATGGTACGCCGAGGCTGTGATATTTGGCTCGGGCAAGCCGACGCTGATCCTGCCCAATAGTCCACGATCCCGCCCGTTCGAGCCAGGGACTGTCGCGGTGGCCTGGGATTTCAGCCGCGCGGCCGCGCGCGCCATATCCGACGCCATCCCGCTGCTGGAAAAGGCGAAGCAGGTTCGCGTCGTCACCGTTCTCAACGAGAAGCATCTGGACAGAAAGCATTCCGCCGAAGAGCTGTCGAAGAACCTTTCCCGGCACGGTATCGACATCGTGCTGGACCGGATCGACGCCAAGGGCAGACCCATCGGCGAGGTCCTCGAAACATACGTTGCGTCCCATGCCGCGGATCTGCTCGTCATGGGGGCCTACGGACATTCTCGTCTGCGGGAATTGGTCCTGGGTGGCGCGACCAGGAGCTTGTTGTCGAAGCCGCCACTTCCGATCCTTCTTTCGCATTGACGAGAATGGCTGGATAATCGCATGCAATTGACCAATTCATCGAATCGATACGGGGCCGTTCCCCAGTTCCTGCACTGGATGACGGTGGTGCTCGTTGCCGTTGCCTGGGCGCTTGGCACCTTCGGGGATGACTTGCCCAAGGGAGCCGCGCGCGCGACGGGCCTCTTTATTCATATTTCGGCCGGGCTCTTGATACTGTTCGCGCTGGCGACGCGTCTGGTCTGGCGGGTGGCCGATCCGGCGCCGCCCCCCGAGCCAAACGAGTTCGGACGGTGGCTGGGCGCCTACGCCGACCCTGCGGCCCGTCTCGGCCACTATACGCTTTACGCGCTGCTGATTGCCGTGCCGGTCATCGGGATCATGGCACAGTTCGCCCGTGGCGACGCGTTGCCGTTGCTGGGAATAAGTGAAATTCCGTCGCCCTGGATGCGCGATCGCGCCTTCGCGCACTCGGTCACGGAGATCCATGAAGTTGCAGCCAACGCACTGGTGATCGTCGCGAGTTTCCACGCCGCCGCGGCACTGGTTCACCACTTTGTTTTTCGCGATAATACGCTGATCCGCATGCTGCCTCGCGGCAGGGAGCAGCGTTAAAACACGGCTTCAGCTCCCATGACGCGTGAATCTTCGACCGAAGTAGCGGTCCCGCTGCGGCGGAGGCTCGGCTTGGCGTTGCTAGTGCTCTACGGCACGGGCATCACGGTGGGGGCCGGCATCTACGTCCTGATCGGCGCCGTCGCCGGCCATGCCGGGGTTTACGCCCCGTGGTCTTTCGTGGTCGCCGCCGCCGTCATGGCGCTGACCGTTGCCTCCTACGCCGAACTTTCGACGCGCTTTCCGGTCAGCGCGGGAGAGGCCGCCTATGTCCGGGCGGCATTCAAGTCCCGCGTGCTCGCGACCGCGGTCGGACTGTTGTCGGTGGTGACCGGCGTGGTGTCATCCGCTGCCGTGACGTTGGGATCCGCCGGCTATATCCGGCAATTTATCGATCTGCCTCAAGGCCTGATCGTGGTGATCGTTACCGTCCTGCTCGGCGCCGTGGCCGCGTGGGGCATTCTGGAATCGGTGGTGCTGGCAAGCCTGTTCACGCTCATCGAGGTCGGCGGTCTGGTGACCGTCATCGTCGCCGGCGTTCACGCCGGCCTGCCCATTGCCGCGACGATAACCCGGTTGCCGCCGCTGGACGCCGCAGCCTTGTCCGGCATCGGTTTCGGCGGCCTGCTCGCGTTCTTCGCCTTTATCGGCTTCGAGGATCTGGCCAACGTCGTGGAGGAGGCGAAGGTCCCGCACCGCGACATTCCCCGCGCCATGGTGCTGACCCTCGGCATCTCGACGGTGCTGTATGTCGTGGTCGCCGCGGTGGCGGTCAGCGCCGTGTCGATAGAACGGCTGTCGTCCTCGTCTGCGCCGCTCAGTCTGGTGTTTCGCCAGGTCGCCGGCGTCAGTCCGGCGACGATCAGCGCGATCGCCATCGTGGCGACGCTGAACACGGCCCTTGCACAGATGACGATGGCGGCTCGGGTCATCTACGGGCTCGCGCGAGAGGGCGAACTGCCGGTCATGTTCGCGCGGGTGCATCGCCGTACCGGCACGCCGTTGGTCGCTACCGCCTGTATTGCCGCTCTGGTCGTTCCGCTGGCGTTGTTCGTGCCGCTGACGCCGCTTGCGGAAGCAACCTCGCTGGCGACACTGGCGGTGTTCGCGCTGGTCAATCTTGCCTTGCTGCGGCTGCGGTATCGAGGCGTGCGGTCGGACAATCCGCACGTCAGCGTTCCCCTATGGATACCCGCAATCGGATTTGTCACCTGCCTCGCCATGATGGCGGGAGCCTTGTTCAGGTAGAAGTGGAGG
>JBAVEE010000510.1:0-1943 GCA_049587575.1 Bradyrhizobium sp. | reverse complement strand
TCTCCTCAGTGGGACCAGATTGGGACCAACTGGAGACGACGAGCTTTTCAGAGGGCCAAGCGACCGGAGAAAAACAGAGCTGGAAGAAGGGCTTACATAATGGTGGGCGCGACAGGGATCGAACCTGTGACCCCCTCGATGTCAACGAGGTGCTCTCCCGCTGAGCTACGCGCCCTTAACCTGACGTGACGGGTGGGGTCCGTATATCGGCTCCAAAGCGGGCAGGCAAGGATGCCCGGACGGACGTTTTTGAGGAATTTGGCGGCCTGGTCTTCTGTTCTGACGCGTTTTCTTTCGAAAACGCTATGCCGCCAGCATCTTGTTCACTTCGCTGACCAATTCGCGAAGGTGGACCGGTTTCGACAGCACTTTTGCATTTTTTGGCGCATCGGAATCGGAGTTAAGCGCCACCGCGGCAAAGCCGGTGATGAACATGATCTTAATGTCGGGATCGAGTTCCGAGGCGCGGCGCGCCAGCTCGATGCCATCCATCTCGGGCATCACGATATCGGTCAGCAGCATCTCAAACGGCTCCTCGCGCAGCCTTTGATAGGCCGACATGCCGTTATCGTGGGGGGAGACCTGAAAACCGGCGTTTTCCAGCGCCTTGACCAGGAAGCGGCGCATATCATTGTCGTCTTCGGCGAGGAGGATTTTGTGCATGGCGGTTGGTCGTAATCCCGATGGGAGGATCAATCCGCTCACTAAGCCCGACAGAGGGTAAATTTCGGGTGAAAGGGAACGGCGTGCGGCCGGCGGCTGGCAGCGTTCTTTCTGGACTGGAACGGGCCTCGAATCAATGAAGCCGGGCGTTTTTCGCAAGCCAAGAGGCGTTCCAACCGGATTGCTGTTTTTTTCACTTGGCAGATGGACCGCGATTACCGACAATGAGTTCTGATAAAAACTCCGGTTTTCTGGCAGGAATGACGTTTCCAGAACAGCGGTTTCCAGGGACGGCGCCCGACAATGACCCTGTTTGACGGAGAACTGTCGCCGCCGTTCGAGATCGTGGAGCCGGCCGCCTGGCGGGCGCCGATCATTTTCAACTCTCCGCATTCCGGTTCGGTCTATCCGGAGCATTTCCTGAGCGCGTCGCGGATCGATCTTGCGGCGCTGCGCCGCTCCGAAGATTCGTTCATGGACGAGCTGATCGCCGGCTTGAGCCATCGCGGCTTTCCGACCGTCAGCGTCAACTTTCCCCGCTCCTATGTCGATGTTAACCGGGAGCCCTATGAACTCGATCCGCGGATGTTCTCGGGGCGCTTGCCGAGTTTCGCCAATACCCGGTCGATGCGGGTGGCGGGTGGACTCGGCACCATCCCGCGGGTGGTCGGCGACGGGCAGGAAATCTACCGCGAGCGCCTGTCGGTCGACGACGCCCTTGCGAGGATCGAGGCGCTCTACAAGCCCTATCACCGCGCGCTGCGGCGCCTGATCAACCAGGCGCATCAGGCGTTCGGAACGGCGGTGCTGGTGGATTGCCATTCGATGCCATCGGTCGGCGTGTCGCGGGATGAGCCGCGGCGGCCGGACGTGGTGATTGGCGACCGCTATGGCACCAGCTGCGCACCCCTGCTCGCCGACATGGTCGAGGAAACCATGAGCCGGCTCGGCTATTCGGTCGGACGCAACAAGCCCTATGCCGGCGGCTTCATCACCGAGCATTACGGCAACCCGGCATCGGGGCTGCATACCGTCCAGCTCGAACTCAACCGTGCGATCTACATGGACGAGCGGCGGCGCGAACGCAGCGCGAGATTCCCGCAAGTTGCCGGCGATTTCGCCATCCTGGCCGAAGCCCTGGCCGCCGTTCCGCTTGACGATCTCGGACCGTTCCAGGCAGCGGCGGAATAAATCAGCTTCATCGTCATTCCGGGGCGCGAGCGTCGCGAGCGAACCCGGAATCTCGAGATTCCGGGTCTGCGCTTCGCGCATCCCGGAAT
>JBAVEE010000509.1:0-2522 GCA_049587575.1 Bradyrhizobium sp. | reverse complement strand
CGATAGGAAAGGTCGAGCCGTCCTTGCGTCGGCCGATACCGATGGAGATAAAGTTGTCCGGGCTGCGATCCCGTCCAAAGTGATCTCGCACCGGCATCAGCATGGCAATGTTTTGCCCGATCATCTCGGCGGCGCGATAGCCGAACAGCCTTTCGCAGGCCGGATTGATTAAACGGATACACTCGGTCGCGTCGACAAGGATGACGCCGTCGGCTGCGTTCTCAACGGCGGCACGAAGCAATTTCGCGTCCATGCTCTCAGGGTCCTTGACGGCGGATTCAGCCTGCAATTGATCCGGCAATGTGTTCAATCCCGCTATCTGCTTTTGGAAGCTGTTCGACGACATACCGCCAGGCGACGGGCACGAGGGCTTTGCCGGGCAACGCGACGCACCTAACTGGAGGGTCATTTGCGGGAAATCCGGCGCCAGCATGCCCCCCTCGGAATATCAGATGGAATGGTACGGTGGTCTTGTTGCGCGCCCCTGCCCGAATCATGCTCTTGCAGGCTGCAACAATGACTTCCTTGCGTCTGCACGGGACCGTGAAGAGGGCGAACGATGTCCTGTCTTCCGAAGGTTCCGGGAAGCAACGAGCTGGTTTACGCCGCTAATCCATTCAGCGCCGCATATAGCGCCAGATTGCGCTTGCTCTTGATCGCGAGCGAGCGTCAAGTCAATTCATCGTCGACCGCGATCCTGGGCATCGATGACAGAGAGAGACTGATGTGCTCTCGCCTCACTGCGCAGGAGAGCACAATGGACATACTGGCGCCATCGCCAAATCGCCTGTTGGCGAGTCTCGTTTCCTCCGATCTCGATCTCATCAAGCCGCACCTGCGTGAGAATGAACTTGTTCACGCGGCCGTGCTGGCGGTGGCTGGCGACGAGCTGAAGCAAGCTTACTTCCCGCATAGTGGCATCATTTCGCTGGTTGTGAGGCTCAGCATGGGCGAAACCACCGAGGTCGCGATGGTGGGAAGGGAGAGTCTGTTTGGAGCATCTGCAGCGCTTGGCAGCCCGAGGGCGTTGACGACCGCCATGGTCCAGTCGCCGGGAATGTGCTCCGTTATTCCCATCAAACGGCTTCAGGCGGCTACGGAAGAGAGCAAGACCATTCGCACGGTGCTGACCCAGCACGAGCAAGCCATCTTTCTGCAAACCCAGCAGTCCGCCGGTTGTCTGGCCTCCCATGCGGGCATAGCGCGGCTGGCCCGCTGGCTGTTGCGTGCGCGTGACGCTGCGGGCACCGACGAACTGCACTTCACGCAGGATTTTTTGGGCCAGATGCTGGGAGTGCAGCGGAATGCGGTCTCCAGCGTCGCCGGCACACTTCAGGACAGGGGGCTGATCACATTCAGCCGCGCCCAAATTCGCATCCTGGACGCCTCAGGGATGAAGGCCATCGCATGCGAATGCTACGAGACCGTGAAGAATGGATTGCAACATTTGAAGGGCGGAACGCTTCATTAGGGCGAGATGACTTCCGGCGCGCTCCAGTGCCGACAGCTCGACGGCCTAGATTTCCTCGAGCTCTCCGGTTTTGCCGCAAAGCCCGGCAAGCTGACCTGCCAACCAATGCCACTGGGTCGTCAGATCCACCAGCTCAGCCTTGAGAGCCCCATCCGAAGTACGGTTTGCGCGGGCTTGATACTCGTCGGCGACTTTCCGAAGAGCCTCTATTGTCCTTGTCATTTGTCGCTGCCTCCTCGTTCGCTCCGAGGGTGAGCTGCAAAATGCGAAAGCACAATCCGGGGATAATACTAACCGGGCTACTACGGATATCGTCGGCTGCACGACCCGGCGGCTCGCAGATGGTTAACGATTCCAGGGCGCGCGCGGACACGTCGCCACGGCTTGTTGCGGAGTGCCCGAATTGGGCCGCCGCATCACAGAGTTTTCAAACTCACGGTCAATCCGTGCCCTGGCCAGATGGACAGCCATACCGATTCGGTCCTTTGACGAAGGGACGGCAGCAATTGTAAAATGGGATCAGCGGCGTTGAGGTCCTTCACGAAGGTGAAAGCAATGAAACACGAACTTCTCACCTTATGCGTCTTTTTCTTCGCCAGCGCCGCGTTCGCGGCACACGCAAATGATGCCTCGACCGTCGAGCGGCGCATCGTCCCGCGCGGTAATGTCGACATCGAGGTGCTGTCGCAGGGCTCGGGTCCCGTGATCGTGCTGCTGCCGTCGCTGGGCCGATCCGGCGAAGACTATGACGCCGTCGCCGCGATGCTTGCCGCCCGGGGATTCAGGGTGCTTCGACCGCAGCCTCGGGGGATCGGACGCAGCAGGGGACCGATGGACGGCTTGACCATGCATGATCTGGCGGCCGACGTCGCAACGGTCGTCGAGAACGAGAACAAAGGTCCGGTCCTTGTGGTGGGACACGCGTTCGGCAATTTTGTCGCCCGGCAGATCGCGGCCGACCGGCCAGATCTGGTGCAGGGCGTGGTGGTGGCGGCCGCGTCTGCCGGCAAGGTCCCTCCGGGCTCGACCGAAAAACCGATCGGCCCGGAAA
>JBAVEE010000508.1:0-5035 GCA_049587575.1 Bradyrhizobium sp. | reverse complement strand
TGAATATTCAAGAAGTCGCGACATCCATTTGAGTTTGTAGGGATATTTCTCAGTCTCCGGCGGATTTCCGTTGGGCAGATAGAGGCAGGCAATCCGGAGCATGCCGTGCTTTAACGGAACGACCCCTTCCAGAAATCGGGCGTGGGCGTCGCCGTCGTCACCGGCAAGGCCCGACTTGGTCTCGTCGAACGGCAGCTTGGACAGCAACGCGACGCCATTGAAGGTCTTCTGGCCGTGGGTCACGACGTTGTAACCGAGCGCCTCGATCTCCAGCCGCGGAAACGCCTCGTCGACGCATTTGATTTCCTTCAGACAGACGATGTCCGGCGAGCAGTCCTTCAGCCAGGTCAGCAAATGATCGATCCGCTGGCGGACCGAATTGACGTTCCAGGTGGCAATACGCATTGGGAATACGAATCTCTCAGATCGAGAAACTGGTGCCGCAGCCGCAGGAGGCGGTCGCGTTGGGATTGACCACCCGGAACGACGCGCCGATCAGGTCGTCGACGAAATCCACCTCCGAGCCCGCGAGAAATGGCACCGAGGCCGGATCGACCAGCACCACGGCGCTGTCGCGCGCGATCACCAAATCGTCCTCGGCCCGTGCATGATCGACGTCGAATTTGTACTGGAAACCGGAGCAACCGCCGCCCTCGACGCTGATCCGAAGCATGGCGCCATCGCCCTCGGTCTTGAGGATCTCGCCAATGCGGCGGGCCGCCCGCTCGCTGATGGTGACGGCTGAGGTCATGTGAAAGTCTCCGATCGCGGGCGCCTGGCCCAAATTATCTGGTATCCGGCGCCAAGCATAGTTAAGTGCGCCGGACACCGGAATCAAACATTTAGGAGATTAATACGCCGTGTCGGTCGGAATGGCGGCTCCTCGCTCGGTCTATGCCTGCGACCCCGAACGCAGCCGCGGGCGGCCGTTCGCGGAACCGCCGAGCAAGACCCGCAGCCCGTTCCGGCGCGATTGCGACCGGGTGATTCATTGCACCGCCTTTCGCCGCCTCAAGTACAAGACCCAGGTATTCGTGTTCCATGAAGGCGATCATTACCGCACCCGGCTGACCCATACGCTGGAAGTCGCGCAGATCGCCCGCGCGCTGGCCCGGCAACTCGGCCTCGACGAGGATTTGACCGAGACGCTGGCGCTCGCCCACGACCTCGGCCATCCCCCGTTCGGGCACGCCGGCGAGCGCGCGCTCGATGCCTGTCTGCAAGCCCATGGCGGCTTCGATCACAATGCGCAGACCTTGCGCGTCGTCACGTCGCTGGAACATCGCTACCCCGATTTCGACGGGCTCAACCTGACCTGGGAATCGCTGGAGGGCATCGTCAAGCACAATGGCCCGCTGACCGCGCGCAACGGCGCGGCGGTCGGACGTTACCGCGACCGCGGCATTCCCGTCGGCGTTTCAGACTATGTCAGGACATACGACCTGGAATTGTGGAGCTTTGCGTCGCTCGAGGCCCAGATCGCCGCGATCGCCGACGACATTGCTTACGACGCCCACGACATCGACGACGGCCTGCGCGCGGGCCTGTTCACCGTCGACGATCTCAAGGTCATCCCGATTGCCGCTGATATGATCGCCGATATCGCCAGGCGCTATCCCGATCTCGACGACAGCAGGCGCGGCGCGGAGCTGGTGCGCGAGCTGATTTCCCATCTGATCGGGGCGGTGGTCTCGGAAGCGCGCCGACGCCTGGAGCGGGCGCGGCCCACATCCGTTGACGATGTGCGCAACCATGGCGAAGTGCTGATCGCCTTTCCGGCCGGGGTGGCGCAAGCGGAAGCCGGGATCAAGGCGTTCCTGAAGCTCAGGATGTACCGGCACCCCCGCGTGATGCGGGTGATGGGGGACGCGGAAGAGATCCTGTTCGACCTGTTCGCGCGCTACCACAACCATCCCGGCGATCTGCCGCCGGAATGGCTGCCGCCAGGCGGCGATCACGGCGAGACCGAAACCGAGCGGGCCAGGCGGATCGGCAACTTCATCGCCGGGATGACCGATCGCTTCGCGCTGACCGAACATCAGAGGCTTTTTGACTCGACCCCGGATTTGCGTTAGGCGGCGGCCATGGCCGGCAAACCCTCGACGCAACATCTTTTCGCCAACGTGCTGACGCGCGTGCGCGCCGTCTGTGCGGCGGAGCTTGGCTCTGGCGCCGATCTGTCGCGGGTGGTCGTCGAGCCGCCAAAGGATCCAACCCACGGCGACATGGCGACCAACGCCGCGATGGTGCTCGCCAGGGAAGCGAAGTCAAAACCACGCGACCTTGCCGAAAAGATCGCGGCCAGGCTGCGGACGGACGATTTGATTGCCTCCGTCGATGTCGCCGGTCCCGGCTTCATCAACCTCAGCTTGAAGGCATCGGTCTGGGCCGACACGTTGCGCACGGTGCTGGGCGAGGGCAAATCGTACGGGCAAAGCGCGATCGGTGCGGCCGAGAAGGTCAATGTCGAATATGTCTCGGCCAATCCGACCGGGCCGATGCATGTCGGGCATTGCCGGGGCGCGGTGTTTGGCGATGCGCTGGCGAGCCTGCTGGTGTTTGCCGGTTATGATGTCGCCCGCGAATATTACATCAACGATGCCGGCGCGCAGGTCGACGTGCTCGCTCGCTCGGCCTTTCTGCGCTACCGCGAAGCGCTCGGCGAGAGCATCGGCGACATTCCGGAGGGGCTCTATCCCGGCGACTATCTGAAGCCGGTTGGAGAGGCGCTTGTCACCGAATATGGCGACAAGCTGTTGACCATGCCGGAAGGTGGCTGGTTGCCGGCCGTGCGCGCCAAGGCCATCACGATGATGATGGAAGCGATCAAAGGCGACCTCGCCGCGCTCAATATCAGGCACGACGTATTTTTTTCCGAGCGGTCGCTGATCGAAACCGGAAACAACCGCGTTGCCCGGACCATCGATTTTCTTCGCGCCAAAGGCGACATTTACGAGGGCAGTCTGCCGCCCCCAAAGGGCGGGCCGATCGAGGATTATGAGGATCGCGAGCAGACGCTGTTTCGCGCGACGGCCTTTGGCGACGATGTCGATCGACCGCTGATCAAGTCCGACGGTTCCTATACCTATTTTGCATCCGACATCGCCTACCACAGGAACAAGTTCGAGCGCGGCTTCCGCAACCTCGTCGATGTCTGGGGCGCCGATCATGGCGGCTACGTCAAGCGTATGGAAGCGGCGATCAAGGCCGTCACGTCGGGCGAGGCCGCGCTGGACGTGAAGATCGTGCAGCTCGTCAAGCTTCTGCGCAATGGCGAGCCGGTGAAGATGTCGAAGCGGTCAGGCGATTTCGTCACCTTGCGCGAAGTGGTCGACGAGGTCGGCAAGGACGCCGTCCGCTTCATGATGCTCTACCGCAAGAACGACGCCGTGCTCGATTTCGACCTCGCCAAGGTGATCGAGCAGTCGCGCGAGAACCCGGTGTTTTACGTCCAGTACGGCCACGCAAGGGGCCACTCGGTCTTTCGTAACGCGCGGGAGGTGATCCCGGACTTGCCGGAGGAGGCCGGGGCGCGATCCGCCTTCCTGGCGGATGCGGCGATCGAGCGCCTGACCGACCCTGCGGAACTTGATCTGTTGCGACGGCTGGCGCTCTATCCCCGGATGATCGAGGCGGCGGCATCCGTGCATGAGCCCCACCGAATCGCCTTTTACCTCTATGATCTCGCCAGCGAATTTCATGCGCTGTGGACCAGGGGGCGCGATTTGCCCTATTTACGCTTCATTATCAATAATGATGCAGAGATTACAAAGGCACGGCTTGCTTTGGTTCAGGGGGTCGTCTCGGTGTTGGCATCCGGCCTTGCCGTTCTCGGCGTCGGTGCTCCGGACGAGATGCGTTGACCGAGGCAAGCTCCGCTCACTGGGGGATTTTGTGAGCGGTATCCGGCAGGAGCCGGTTCGTTTGTAGAAGTGGGCTGGCGGCTTTCCCGAAGGGGACGCATCATCACGATGGCTGATCGATATCAGGATAGACCTTTTCCCGCGGAAGACGGCTACGACCGCGGCGGTGAGTCGCAGGCGTTTGCCAAGAGGGACAGCGATCCCCTGGCGGAGCTTGCGCGTCTGATTGGGCAGACCGATCCGCTCGGGACGATGGGGCGGGCCAATCTCCCGCTGCAACCGCGGGACGGTGAGCGCGTTCGGCACGATCAGTACCATCTGCCGCCGCAGCCTGAAGATGGAATCGAGGATGGCCCGATTCCCGCCCCCGGACCGCCATCCTGGATGCAGCGTGCCGCCAGGCAGGAGGCGCCGGAGCCCGAGCCCGAGCCGGATTATCCCAGCGCCGTGCATCCGTTGCACCGCTACGCGGCCACTCATGCCGCGCCCGTGGCAGATGATATCCATGCCCCGCCGTTCGCCGATCCCGATCAGGAGCCTGATCCGTCGCGCTACGATGATGCGCTATACGGCGAGCTCGATCCCGGCGCGGAAGAATTTCAGCACGATCCGGTCTATGCGGACGACGCCTATGATCAGGACGGCTACAGCGGCGGTGCGGAGGATGTCGTCCCAAAGCGGCGTGGCGGCATGATTACGGTTGTCGTCGTGCTCGCGCTGGCGGTGGTGGGGACCGGCGGGGCCTTTGCCTATCGCACCTTCATGGGATCGGCGCGCAGCGGCGAGCCGCCAATCATCCGGGCTGACGCCGGACCGACCAAGATCGTTCCGGTTCCCGCCGATGGCACTGCCAAGGTCCCCGATCGGATGTCGACCGGCGACGGCACCGAGAAAATCGTACCGCGCGAAGAAGCGCCGGTCGACGTCAATGCCAAGTCGGGTCCCCGCGTGGTATTTCCGCCGCTGAACCAGAACGGGAATCCGCCCTCGATGGCAATGGTGGGGCAGAGTGCCACGCCGCCGGCAAATGCCGGGAACGGCACGCTACCCAACAATGAGCCGCGCAAGATCAGGACCCTCTCCGTCCGGGGCGACCCGGCTGACGGTGCCGCGACACCGGTAGCAGCCGCACCGCCGGCGGCGGCTAAGCCGGCCGCCGGCGCGCGGACCGC
>JBAVEE010000507.1:0-4451 GCA_049587575.1 Bradyrhizobium sp. | reverse complement strand
GCCGACATCCTGCTCTACCGCGCCACCCATGTGCCGGTCGGCGAGGACCAGAAACAGCACCTCGAGCTCGCCCGCGACATCGCCCAGAAATTCAACAATGATTTCGGCGACTCGATCCGCGGCCACGGCTTCAACGACGGACTGTTTTTTCCGCAGCCCGAGCCCTTGATCACCGGCCCGGCGACGCGGGTAATGAGCCTGCGCGACGGCACCAAGAAGATGTCGAAGTCGGATTCCTCGGACAATTCGCGGATCAACCTGACCGACGATGCCGACACCATCGCGCAGAAGATCCGCAAGGCGAAGACCGATCCGGAGCCGCTGCCGTCGGAGGAGAAGGGCCTCGAGACGCGCCCCGAAGCCGACAACCTGGTCGGGATCTATGCCGCGCTGGCGGGCCGCACCAAGGCCGACGTGCTCGGCGAATTCGGCGGCGGACAGTTCTCCAGCTTCAAGAACGCGCTGGTCGAACTCTGCGTGGCCAAACTCGCCCCGATCGCCTCCGAGATGAAGCGGCTGGTCGCCGACCCCGGCCATGTCGACGCCATCCTGGTCGACGGCGCCGAGCGCGCCCGCGCCATCGCCGACGAAACCATGAAGGCGGCAAAGGACATCGTCGGCTTCATCCGGAAACGCTAGTTCCATCCGTTTGCGATAAATGACGCAGCGCACTCAAATGGTTGCGAATCGTCCGACCGCGAGACCGGTCGTATAATTGCGGAACCCGCGCCGGCGCCCGCTTGTCGGGAACCGCCGCGCCGTGGCAGCATGCGGCTTGCCTGGCGCACCTCGGGACATGCATGACCACCCAGCGACGAAGCTACGAGACCGGTCACAAGCCGAAATGTCTTGTTATCGTTGACGACACCGCGGAATGGGACCGCGCGGTCTACTTCGCCAGCCGCTGGGCCCTGCGGGTCGGCGGCGGCGTGGTGATGTTGCGCATCATCGAAACCGAGGACCAGAACCAGCAATGGCTGGGGGTCGCCGACATCATGCGCGCCGAGGCCCATGAGGCGGCGAATGCCGCGCTCGACCGCGCCTCCGGCCGCGCCAACGGCATTGCCGCGATCACCCCGGAGCGGGCGATCCGCGAGGGCGACCCGACCGAACAGATGCTCGACGTCATCGACAACGACGTCGACATCGCGATGCTCGTGCTGGCCGCCAATCCCGGGCCCGAAGGTCCCGGCCCGATCATCACCCTGATGGCCAACGCGGTCGGCACGTTTCCGATTCCGGTGGTCATCGTGCCCGGCGACCTCAGCGACGCGGAAATCGACGCGCTGTCCTGAAGACCGTTTTTCCCGCGCGTGGGAACGACCGGCATGGGAGCCATCCCGCCCCTTGACCGTGCGTTTGCCGTCGCCATCTGCTAGAAGAGCTTACGCGCCGGCCTTGAACCGGCGACGCCGGAGAAAGCCATGTTCATTCAGACCGAAGCCACCCCCAATCCAGCCACCCTGAAATTCATTCCCGGCCGCATCGTGCTCGACGGCGGCACGCTGGAATTCGCCAGCCGCGAGGCCGCGGCGCGCTCGCCGCTCGCCGAAAGGCTGTTCGACGTGCCCGGCGTCACCGGCGTGTTCTACGGTTCCGATTTCGTCACCGTGACCAAGGATGACAGCGACTGGCAGCATCTCAAGCCGGCGATCCTCGGCGCCATCATGGAACATTATATGTCCGGTGCGCCGCTGCTGGCCGACGGCAGCGCCGCAAGCGACGAGGCCAGCGACGAGGCCGGCGAGTTCTTCAACCAGGCCGACGCCGAGACGGTCGAGATCATCAAGGACCTGATCGAAACCAGGGTGCGGCCGGCGGTCGCCAATGACGGCGGCGACATCACGTTTCGCGGCTTCAAGGACGGCATCGTCTATCTCAACATGAAGGGCGCCTGCGCGGGCTGCCCGTCATCGACCGCGACGCTGCAGCACGGCATCCAGAACCTGCTGAAGCATTTCGTGCCTGACGTGGTCGAAGTCCGGCCGATCTAGGCCCCTGGCGCAAGGCGGGAAAAGCCTGCCACAAGGCGGCATAGGGGGCATGGCGCGAACAATGCGTCCTGGTCCGCCCCACAAAGCTGTGCGCGCCGGGACGACAGCCTGAAATAAGCTGTTATAACTCCCGCCATGCTGATCCTCGCCATCGACACCGCGCTGGATGCCTGCGCCGCCGCGGTGCTCGACACCGAGGCCGGCAAGCTGATCGCGCAAGAATCGCAAGCCATGAAGCGCGGCCATGCCGAAGCGCTGATGCCGCTGATCGGGCGCGTCATCGCGCAATCCGGCGTCGGCTTCGCAGGCCTCGACCGCATCGCGGTGACCACCGGCCCCGGGAGCTTTACCGGACTGCGGGTCGGCCTCTCCGCGGCGCGCGGCATCGCGCTGGCCGCCAACAAGCCGGTGGTCGGGGTGACGACGCTGACGGCCTATGCCGCGCCCGTCGTCAGCGAGAACGGCGAGCATCCGGTGATTTCCGCGATCGACGCCCGGCATGACCATGTGTACCTCCAGGTCGTCGGCGGCAACGGCAGCGCGCTGGTGCGGCCCCGGGTGGCCCCGATCGAGGAGGCGCTCGGCGCCGCGCGGTTCGGAGCGCCGCATCTGGTCGGCAACGCCGCCCAGATCCTCGCCGACCGCTGGCCGGCGAATGCGCCGCCCCCGTTCAAGGTCGATGCGCAGGCCGCGCCCGACATCGCCTGGGTGGGATGGCTGGGAGCCGCGGTCAGCCCCAACACCGCGCCGGCCCGCCCCTTTTACCTGCGGGCGCCCGACGCCAAGCCCCCGAAAGACCCGCTGCAAAAGGCGCCGCAGCCGACATCGACATGATGGCCTGGCTGCGCGAATTATGGAGCGGCGGCCCCGCGGTGGTCGAGCCTGCGAGCTTGCGCGATGCCCCGGCGCTGGCGCAGATTCACGGCGCCTCGTTTCATCGCGGATGGGACGAAAGCGAATTCGAGAGCATGCTGGCCGAGCGCAACACGCTGGTCCATCGGCTGCGGATGGGGCGCAAGATCGTCGGCTTTGCAGTGTCCCGGATGGCGGCGGACGAGGCCGAAATATTGTCGATCGCCGTTGCCGAAAGCCATCGCGGCCGTGGCCTGTCCCACACCCTCTTGCTGACGCATCTTGGCCATCTCGCCGGCCGCGGCGTGCGGACCGTGTTCCTGGAAGTGGAAGAAAACAATCAGCCGGCACGGCGGCTCTACCAACGGGCCGGATTTACCGTCGTCGGGCGCCGTGAGCGCTATTACCGGCAAAGCGGCGGGGAACCGTTGAACGCGCTCCTGATGCGCCGCGACTTGTCGTAACGCCCGCGCGGTGGCAGAACAGCGCAGGAGCGCGATCGGCAAAATGAAGTCCGACGTTGCGTCGGATCAAAGCTCCGAATCATCAAGTGGCGCATGATGTGCCGGTTAAACCGCTGACGGGTCAGGCCCGAGGGTATGCTCAGGCGGATCATGCGCTTACCAAAGGCCCGAATCATGACCGAACTGAAATCCACCCCCGCACTGAAGGCCCCCGGTATCGAGGCGCGCTGCGCCGCCACCGGCATGCGCATGACCGAACAGCGCCGCGTCATCGCGCGCGTGCTGGCGGAGGCGGCGGATCATCCCGACGTCGAGGAACTGTATCGCCGCTGCGTCGCCGTCGACGACAAGATCTCGATCTCGACGGTATATCGCACCGTCAAGCTGTTCGAGGACGCCGGCATTATCGAGCGGCACGATTTTCGCGAAGGCCGCGCCCGCTACGAGCAGATGCGCGACAGCCACCACGACCATCTGATCAATCTGCGCGACGGCAAGGTGATCGAATTCACGTCCGAGGAGATCGAGAAGCTGCAGGCCGAGATCGCCCGCAAACTCGGCTACAAGCTGGTCGATCACCGGCTCGAATTATATTGCGTGCCGCTGGAAGACGACAAATCCTGACCTCATGGCGTTTTCGGGCGAACATGGGCCGGTTCGCGTGAAGAGTACCCGTCAAGACAAAGCCCCGAATTTCGATCTCGTCATCTTCGACTGCGACGGTGTCCTGGTCGACAGCGAAGTCATTTCATGCCGCGTCCACGCCGACGTGCTCACCCGTCACGGCTATCCGATCACCGCCGAACAGGTGCACCGTCGGTTTCTGGGACGCACCGCGCGCGATGCCACCGCCGAGATCGAGCGGGAACTGGGGCGGCCGCTACCCGAGAGCTACGATCTTGAACGCCGAACAACATTGCTTGCTGCGCTCGCGGACACGGTCGAGGCGATTCCGTATCTTCATGCCGCGCTCGACGCCATCGACGCCCGCATCTGCGTGGCCTCCAGCGCCGCGCATGACAAGATCTTCACCACCCTGTCGCGGACCGGGCTTTATCAACGCTTCGCGCCGCATATTTTCTCGGGCACGCAAGTGAGCCATGGCAAGCCGGCACCCGATCTGTTCCTGTTCGCGGCCAGG
>JBAVEE010000506.1:0-3588 GCA_049587575.1 Bradyrhizobium sp. | reverse complement strand
TCTTCCGCCGCCGCCACGCCGCTACCCAACAAGGACGCGATGACAATCAGCGCGCACGCCCTTGAACCCGCCATGGCTGCGTTCCAGGATCAGATGCCGAAAGTGATGCGGGTGCCCGTGGTCGTCGTCAGGACCTTGCCCGGCATTTGCCGCTGCGCTTCCTGGGTGAAGTTCAGCCCGCTGCAATGCATGGGGATCAGGACGTCCGGGTTCAGCTTGCCGATCTCGGCGACCACCTTGGTCAGGTAATCCGCCGGCGCCGGCCCCAGATGGAAGCCGCCCATGATGGCGTGCACTTTCGAGACGCCGGAGACTTCCATCGCCTGCCGCACCGAATTGACGATGCCGACATGGCCGCAGGACGAGATGACGATGAGGCCCTTGTCCTTCAGGTTGAAGCAGGTCGCGTGCTCATGGATATGCTCGTCGGGGACGATCTTGCCTTCCATTTCGGCCGGCAGATAGTGGCTCCAGTTGCACCCGGCGCCGTCCTTGAGCTTGAACTCCACCATCGAATTCGGCAGTACCTTTTCGATGCTGTTGCGTGCGATCTTGCCGGTCGTGAACGCCTGCCCGCCGATCACGACGGGAGACTCGCACAGCACGAGCTTGACGTCGCGCCTGGCGAGATCGCGGCGGTCGAGCATGCCGTAGTCGGCCAGATCGCCGCCCTGACCGACCCGGTTGTAGCGCTGGCAGAAATTGTCCTCGCCGCCGGCATACATCGTGAGGTCGGCGGGCAGGACCTTGCGGTGCCTGTCGAGAAATCCCATCAGGCCGCCCCAATGGTCGAAATGACCATGACTCATGATCAGCGTGTCGATCTTCGATGCGTCGACCTTCAGGAGCTCCATGTTGCCGTTGATGGCCTCGGGCGTCCAGCCGTAGTCGAGCAGGAAGGTGCGCTTTTGATCGCCGCGCTGCGGCTCCAGAAGCAGCGACAAACCCCATTCGCTATGCAGCGGGCGCAGCGAATTCGACGAGCGGCCGGGCTCGGTCTTGACCCCGCTCACTTCCTGCGGCTTGAAAAAGAGATCGCTGGCGCTGTCGACCAGGACGCGGACGCTGAGCTTGTCGATCACCGGCACCTCGATCGGACCCGCCTTGGCCATCTCGATGCAGGCAAATCCGCCGGCCGCAGCCGTAGCGGCAAAACCGGCCGACATCTTCAGGGCGTCGCGTCGATTGAAACTGGGCATGTGCTCTCTCCCGGGTTCGGCGAGGCGGCTTCGTGGGCTGCCATGATCCCACGAAATACAGGGCCGATTGCCCGGCCTGTCAACTGAAATGCCCTGTCCGTCGCTACGCGTAATCGAACAGCGCCATGAATCCGAAGTCCATGTGAAGCTGCTGATGGCAGTGAAACAGGGTTCGGCCGGGATTGTCGGCGACGAAATCGACTTCCACTTCCTGGTATCCGCCGAGCATGACGACATCCTTCATGACGTCGGCGGTCGCCTTCCCGGCGATCCTGGTCAGCTCGAAGCTGTGGCGATGCAGGTGGATGGGATGAACGTCGTCGCTGGCGTTGCGCATCCGCAAGCGGTAGCGCCTGCCCTGCTGCAGGCGAAACATCGGCTCCAGCTTCTCCATCGAGAAGGCAACGCCATTGATGGCCCACTGGTTGAAGCCGTCCAGCGCCGCGTTGTTCTTGACGAAGGTCATTTCCAGCGTTTCATCGGGGGCGGTCGCCTCAACGCCCTGCTTGCCGAACAGCGTATAGTCCCAGCGTGAGGCCGCCGGCTTGACCCATTTCGGCTTGCCGGTACGCCCAGCATATTCGATCACGATGCCCATTCCCCTGGTGCGATCGTCGTCGGCCAGATCGCCCATCACCCAGATGCCCGGATTTTTCATCTCGACGATCGCCGAGACGCGTTCGGCGGTGCCGAGCCACAGCACGGGAACCTGAACCGGCTTCGGAACGGGGTTGCCGTCGAGGGCCACGACCTCGAAGCGATGCCCCGGCAAAGCGAGGCTGCGGATTTCCGTGGCGCTGCCATTGACGATGTGAAACAGCACGCGCTCTCCCTGTTTCACGCGGATGGGATCGCCATGGCCGAGCATGCGGCCATTGATCGAAAACAGGTTGTAGCCGACCTCGTAGCCGTGCGGTTTCCCGCTCGCCATCGACGCCCGCATCGCGGTTTCGCCCAGATCCTCAAGCGACTTGATGCGGGCGGGGTTGGCCAGGAAATCCGACGCCATGTCGCCGCCGCGGCTGAACGTCGGCTGGAATTCCTTGAGCATCAGGAACACTTCGCGGTCGTAACGGCCGGGCTCCTGTTTCGGCTCGATGTAAACCGTGCCGACCTGTCCGCTATATTGCCCATTGGTGAGGTCGGCGCCGGGCACGAGATGCGTGTGATAGAACCGCAATCCGGCCGGCCCCGGCACAAAACTGATCCGGCGCGTGCCATGAGCGGGAATGTAAGGCGTGCCCTCCTCCGCGGCGCCGTCGACATCCACCGGCACGGTCTGCCCGTGCCAATGCAACTGCTCCGGCGTGTCGGTATCGTTCCTGATGTCGACCACCACCTGCCGGCCTTCCTTCAGGCGCAGCAGCGGACCGGGAAACTGCCCGTTATAGAGTTTTGTCGACACGATATGGTCGGGCGCCAGCTCGACCAGCCCGTTGGCGATGCGAATGGTGTGATCGGGGCTGCCTTGCGGCGATGCGACAGCAGCAGGAGCGGGCGGCATCTGGGCCATGCTCTGGGCCTTGGCCGATCCCGGGACCACTCCGGCCAGAGCGGTCGCGGTGCCGAGATGCAGAAATTTGCGTCGGTCGATTGTCATGCCTGTTGCTCCAAAACTGATGCGATCGGCGAAATTGCGGATATGGTATCCGTGGTCGAAGCCGGTGCGATGCTGTGCCGGTTCCGGCCGCAGGAAAGCCCGGAGATAATCGGTGGCAAGTGATTCCGTTTCGCCTGACATACCAGCTGCGTCCACGGACCGCGCTTCACGTTCCAAGGAAGTCCCCGAAAGAGGCGACGTCGGCGAGGTTTTCCGCGTTTTTCTCAAGCTGGGCCTGACCTCGTTCGGCGGTCCGATCGCCCATCTCGGCTATTACCGGAATGAGCTCGTGATGCGGCGCAAATGGCTCGACGAGAGCGCCTATGCGGACCTGGTCGCGCTCTGTCAGTTTCTGCCGGGACCGGCCTCGAGCCAGGTCGGCTTCTCCCTCGGGATTCTTCGTGGCAACGGTCTTTTGGGCGGCCTCGCGGCGTGGTTCGCCTTCACCATGCCGTCGGCGCTGATCCTGTTCGCCTTTGCGATGGGTGCGGCCGCATTCACCGGACCGCTTGCCGAAGGCTTCCTGCACGGCCTCAAGCTCGTTGCCGTCGCGGTCGTCGCACAAGCCATCTGGGGCATGGCGCGAACCCTCACACCGGATCGCGCGCGCGCGGCCATCGCGCTTGCCGCGATAGCGATCGTGGTATGGTTCGCCGGATCGTTGGCGCAGATCGCGGCGATCGCGCTCGGCGCCTGCGCCGGCCTCTGGCTCTGCCGGGGAGAAGCCGCGCCGGTTTCCGGGCATCTGAATTTTCCGGTCACCCGGCTCGCCGGAGGCGTCGCGCTCGC
>JBAVEE010000505.1:0-2376 GCA_049587575.1 Bradyrhizobium sp. | reverse complement strand
CCGACTGGTAGGTCGAGACCACCACGCGCTTGATGACCGCCTTGTCGTGCAGCGGCTTCAGCGCGACCACGAGCTGCGCGGTCGAGCAGTTCGGATTGGCGATGATGTTCTTTTTGACGAAGCCCTTGACCGCATCCGCGTTGACTTCGGGCACGATCAGCGGCACGTCCGGATCCATCCGCCACGCCGACGAATTGTCGATCACCACCGCGCCGGCGGCGCCGATCTTCGGCGACCATTCCTTCGACACCGCGCCGCCCGCCGACATCAGGCAGATATCGACGTCGCTGAAGTCGTAATGTTCGAGCGCTTTGACTTTCAGGGTGCGGTCGCCATACGAGACTTCGACGCCCATGCTGCGGCGTGACGCGAGCGCCACCACCTCGTCAGCCGGGAATTTGCGTTCGTCAAGAATGTTGAGCATTTCCCGCCCGACATTGCCGGTCGCTCCGACCAGCGCGACTTTGTAACCCATCGTTCACTCTCCGAAGAAAAATGCCCCGTCCCGATCCGCGGTGGAAAGGGAAGAGGCAGCGCTTCTATGCGAGAAACGCCGCCAAGACAACGTTTGAGACCACCTTAGTCCTGGGCGCCGCGTGCGGCGCTCAGCTGCGTCCGGGCATCTGATGCAACCGTTTTCGGCCACCCGTGCCGACCCACACTATCACGCCGGAATTCATCCGGCGCTGACCAGCTTTGCCGACGAATGCTGCGCCACGCTGGCGCGTCTGATTGCCTATGTAGGCGCTTTGGCCTTGCTTGGCATTGCCGGCCTCCATCTATGGGACGAATTGCCGGCAGCCGTGCCGATGGAGCCCGCCGGCAAGCCCGGCTGGAGCGCGGCGTCGCGCTCGCACCCGGCCTTCGCCATCAGCTCGCTGGAGCTGTCTGAAAAATCAGAGACTTACGAGATACTTCGGCACCCCGAGGGCGGCCGCAAGGACGTTTTCCATTGGGGCCCCCAGGACGAAAAGCCGGTCGCGGAACTGGAGATCTATCGTCCAGGCGGCGAGTTCAACCCGTCGAAAGCCCTCTCGCCGGAAGCCTCTTTATCGGAGGCCCTGGAGGCCGAAATCGCCGCCCGGATGGATCCGGGAGGCGCGTATGGAGTGGAAGCGGCCGGCGTGGTCGACAGCAAGTTCGGCGTGGTGACGCTGCTGCGCCTCTCGAACGATCCAGGCGGCGCGAAGTCCTGCCTCGGCTTTATCAAGCGTCTCGGCGGTGCTGCCCTGCAAATATCCGGCTGGTCGTGCCAGGGCAGCACATTACCGGCCCGGCGCGCCGCCATCGGCTGCATGCTGAACCGGCTGACGCTGCTGTCGGCCGGAAACGAGCCGAAACTGGCCGAGTTATTCGCCCGCGCCGAGCTGAAGCGCGCCAGCTGCGCCACGGCTGCCGCGCCGGCGGTCTCGGCCGACTGGGTGATGAGCGCCGAAAATCCCCGGCTGCGCGGCCGCCTCTAAACGACGCAGCAGCCAAGATGCTGGTTTTCAAGCGTCTTTTTAGCCCGCGGCGGCATTATTCTGACGCAGTGTGGCGCGATTGACCTTGTGAAGGCGTACCCTGCGGCTAGAATGGCGACCGAAACGGATATGGCGGCCTGCCCGCCCACGAGGACCTGATGACCCCCAACTTTCCTGCTGCGAACAAACTTGCGGTGTTGCTTGCCGCTGTCGCCCTTGTCGCGATCGGCTTCGACACGACGCCGGCCAGTGCGCAGACGCAGGCGCCGGCCGGTACCCAGAAGCAGACCGCTGCGCAGAAGCAGGCCAGGCGTCAATTTGACGACCGCGGCCGTCATTATTACGGGCCGAATGGACCCAACGTGTCCTACCAGCAGGGCCCGCACACCCGCGTTTACGTCACCAAGCGCTCCTGGCTTGACGCCGGCGTCGAGGTATTGCCGGGCGACCGTAAATTCACCGACTACGCGTATCCGCCGGAACTCGGCTACCCCTCGTTCGGGCGCGAGAACAACAATCGCCCGATCGACCGCCAGCCGCTCAACCCGCCGTCAGATATGGGCGGATATCCGCTGGGCATCCCGTTCTGAACGGGATACCGGCTTGAAGTCGCAAGGGCCGCGTACGGCGCGGCCATGACCGATGATTTTTTCAGGCGTGCAGCGCCTGCAATTCCTTCAAAATCGCCTCGCCCATCTGTGCCGTGGACACCGCAATGGTGCCCTCGGACCTGATATCGGCGGTGCGCAGGCCGCTGGCGAGCACCGCGGCGATCGCAGCATCCACCTTGTCGGCAAGCGCGCCCATGTCGAAGGAATAGCGCAGCGCCATTCCGAATGATGCGATCATCGCGATCGGATTGGCGAGACCCTTACCGGCGATGTCGGGCGCCGAGCCGTGCACGGGCTCATAC
>JBAVEE010000504.1:0-2044 GCA_049587575.1 Bradyrhizobium sp. | reverse complement strand
AGGCCGATTGTTTCCTTGATTGCTGCAGGGAGAGCTGGAACGCCCGCTCGGCAGCCACGGGATCGGCGGGCGTCGCTTGGAGGCATATCTCCCCACGGACTCTCAGCAGCTCGGGTACGTTTAAGGTTTCGCCGAAGGCCTGACTTAGGGCCAAGCCTGCGTCGATCACCGCGGCAGCCTCATCAATCTTCCCCGCCTTGACGAGACCTTCGGCAAGAGCCACATGAAGAGCTGGCGTCAGGGCATGATGTTTCTCCGCCTGCAACACTCCGAGAGCGCGCCGCAAATGCGTCACACCCTCCGCTGGATTTCCGCGCGCAACGGACAGTTCACCGGTAAGGGCCAACCCAACGGTATGGTAGGGGCCCAGCGAATGCCGCGCTGCGTGCGCAATGAGACGGCGGATAAGCTGCTCCGCCTCGTCAAGGTCACCTCGCCAGAGAAACACGGTTGCCGTATAAATTAACGTCATACACAGATTGACCGGGTGATCGCGCTTGGCCGCCAGGTCGATCACCGATCGCGCTGTCTTGGCGGCACGATCCGGAAATCCGATCAGCCAGTAGCACCGCGCAAGCGCGATCAGCGCGCGAACTTCGTGATCGTAGCCGAAGAAGGCGAGCTGCGCGGCGTCCGCGGCCTCGGCTTTGGTCAGGGCGAGTTCGCAGTGGCGCCGAGTGCTAATTTGGTCTCCGACCAGATGGCAGGCGACACCTAGCACCGACTCTCCCGTGGCGATCGCGCCGGGAGAGCCGATCGCCGGCGTGAATGTGATGCCGCGCTTAGCGACGGCGAGAGCGCCTCCAAAATCGCCGATGCGGGTCAGGAAGATACCCAAACCGACATGGAGGTGCATCAGATACTGCTGGTCGCCCAGCGCGTCGGCCAAACTCAGCGCGTCCTCGATGGCTCTCCGCACTTCGTCGCTGTTGCCGCGGGTAAACATTGCTGAAGCAGCTAAGTATGCCTTAAGCGCCAGATGGGTCACGCTGCCTTCGTCGCTATCGGGCAATGCAGCCAAGCCCTGCTCGCACCAGCGAACGCATTCGACGAGCAAGGAAAGCTCAAAGAACAAGGGCGCCGCCGCTGCGGCCAGCCGCACACCGATCGCCGCCCGGCTGGCGCCGGAAAAACTCCACTCCAGGGCTGCGCGTATATTGCTCGTGTACAGTCTGGCGGCCGCCAAGTCTTCACGGGAGATAGCTTCCTTGCCTGCGCCGCTCGAAAGAGACTGCGTGTAGTAGAGGGCATGCTGTTTGGCGACGGCGTTCGCCTCGGCGGTTTGTGCAAGCTTTTCGGCCGCATAGGCCAGGGTCGGGTCGAGCAGCCGATGGTGTGCAGCGCCGTTGATCAGGACGACCCAGATCAGCGATTTGTCGATTAAGCTGGTGATCGCGTCAGCGACCTCCATTGCATCGGTTTGGTCGTCGGCCGCCACGACCAGGGCTGCCTCGAGCGTGAACAAGCCAACGAATATCGAGAGCCGCCCGAGCACGCGTCGGTCCCGGGCGGACAAAAGATTGAAGCTCCAGTCCAGCATTGCTGCCAAGGTTTGATGGCGGGGCGGGGCGCTTCGGCGCCCCTGCCAAAGAAGCTTGAATCGATTGCTCAGCAGGTCGGCCGTGCCTTGGAGCCCATAGCTGCCGACCCGGCTGCCCGCGAGTTCGATGGCGAGCGCTATTCCATCCAATCGGCTGCAGATAGCCGCCACGGTCGGCGCATCGGCGTCTGTTAGATCCAGGGTGTAGCCGCTTGCGAAAGCGCGCTCCATGAACAACTGCACCGCGGGTGTAGCGAGGGCTTCGGCCGCAGTCAGGTCTTCTCTGGCAGTCGGGTAATCCAGCGGCATCAGAAGGTGGATGTGCTCACCCTCTACGCGGAGCGACTCGCGGCTGGTCGTGAGGATGTGCACCTGCGGCACCTCGCGGTGGAGGCGCTCGGTCAGGGATGCGGCCGCGTCGATGACATGCTCGCAGTTGTCAAGGACCAGTAGAAGCCGGCGCCCCGCCAGAAAAGCCAGCAGACCGGGTAGAGGATCTTGCGC
>JBAVEE010000503.1:0-2736 GCA_049587575.1 Bradyrhizobium sp. | reverse complement strand
GGCAAAGCGTGATCGCCAACCAGCAGCCGGCCGCGAGCGCGGCGGCGTAACGGCTCGCGCTGACGGCAACGGAAGTGCGCTCCCTCTCCCGCTTGCGGACGGGGCTATCGCATTTGAGCCTTTGTTCTCCCCTCCTCCCGCACAGCGGCGGGGTCCGAGGCGAGCAAAGCTCGCTCTCGAGGTCGGGGGTGGGGGGTGTCTCCGCGGGTACCCATGGCTGAGTTGAGTACGCGGAAGCACCCCTCACCCCCGACCCCTCCCCGCCACGCGCTGCGCGCGCGGGCGGCGGGGAGAAATTCGTGCTAGCTCGCGGGACAGCGGACTCTCGGCAGCGGCGCTGCCGCGTCGCCAGTTCATCTTTGCCTGTCGCGGTGGCCTCCACATATGCGATTGCCCTGCCGCAAGCGGGGAGAGGGAGCAACAATCGTTCGCCGCTGCGCCTCGATTCAAACTTATCCCGCCCTGGACGGGAGGCCACACGCTCACGCCTTGTTCGGCAGCTCCTTCAGCGCGTGCAGCGCCGCGACATAGCCGTAAGGCCCGAGGCCGCAGATCACGGCGGTGGCGGCGTGGGAAATCTTCGAATGGCGGTGGTGCTCGTCGCGGGCGTGGATGTTGGAGATGTGCACCTCCAGCACCGGGCCCTCGAACGCCTTGATCGCGTCGACCATGGCGATCGAGGTGAAGGAATAGGCCGCCGGATTGATGATGATGGAGTCGGCGGTCTGCCGCGCCGACTGGATCAGGTCGACCAGCTCGCCTTCATGGTTCGACTGGTGAAAGGCCAGCGTCAGCCCGAGCCCGGCGGCTTCGCGCTCGCAAGCTTCCCTGATCTGCGCCAGCGTGGTGGTGCCGTAGATATGCGGCTCGCGCACGCCGAGCAAATTGAGGTTGGGGCCGTTGAGGATCATCACGCGTTTCATGGGGTGCCTTTCGTGCAAGTGGATTGGTTTGGATTCGGATCGCCTTTGATCGAGTCAGTTCGTCAGCGGGTTCTAGTTCACCTCGCCCCGCTTGCGGGGAGAGGTCGAAGCCGAAGGCTTCGGGTGAGGGGGGCTCTCCGCGAGTCGGCATGCGTGGAGATCGCCCCTCACCCCAACCCTCTAAGAGCGAGCTTCGCTCGTCTCGACCCCGCAAGCGGGGAGAGGGAGCGCACTTACGTTGCCGCTACAGATCAATCCAAAATCATCTCGACCAAGCGAAATCATTTCACATCCCGAACACCGCGACCGCGCGGATCGGCGAGCCGGTGCCGCCGCGCCATTTCATCGGCAGGCCGATGAAGGTGAACGGCCCGGCGCCGAGCAGCGCTTCGAGGTTGCACAGGCTCTCGATGTGGGTGATGCCGAGCTCGAAGCAGGCCTTGTGGACCAAGAGGTTCTCCTTGCCTTCCGGCCCCGGCCGCATCGAATCGATGCCGAAATGCACGACGCCCTGCTGCGCCAGCCATTCGGTGGCCGGCACGTTGACGCCGGAATTCTCGGTCGCGTATTCCTTGCGCGGGAAGGTGCGCTCGTGGTGGCCGGTGCAGAGCAGCACGGTGCCGCCCTTCGGCACCTCCGAGCCCGCCTTCTTCACCGCCGCCGCGAGGTCGTCCGGCGTGATCTCGGCGCGCGGCGCGATGTGGCGCAGGTCGAGGCAGATGCCGGGCACGATGCAGTTTTCCAGCGGATATTGATCGATCGGGATGCCGCGCTTGTCGAAGTGCCGGGGCGCGTCGATATGGGTGCCGCCATGGTCGGGCATCGAAAAATACATCGACGCCAGCCCGTGCACGTTGCCGCCATCGGCGAACGACTCCTCGTGGGTCTTCCAGACGCCGTGAATGATGGCGGAATGGCCGGGATAGCTTGGGCTGCGGTGGTAGAGCTCACGGCTGAGGTCGACGATCTTCACGAGGGGTCCTTTCCTGGTATCGGGCTTTGACGTCATTCCGGGGCGATGCAAGGCATCGAACCCGGAATCCCGAGATTCCGGGTCTGGTCCTTCGGACCATCCCGGAATGACGGAGGTGGACGGAATGTGGATGGTTTCGCGCGCGCTCGCAATGATGGTGCAGACCTTGTCCGGGCCGGCATTTCCTCGCCATGGAAGGCGGTGAAATTCGAGCTGTTCGATTGCATGGGGTGGGTCGCAATGAGCCAACGGGGCACGCGCCTCCTTACCCTCGATGTCGTCCCCGCGAAAGCGGGGGGACCCATACGCCGCGGCCTCGCGTTTTGGCACGGTGGCGCGCGCATAGACCGCTCCGCAAACAGTCGTCATACCCCGCGAAAGCGGGGTATCCAGTACGCCGTGGTTTCTCGTTTTGATCATGGATGTCTCTGGAATACTGGATCACCCGCTTTCGCGGGTGATGACAGCTAATTCAAATTTCAAACAGCTCATTCGGCCGTCATTGCGAGCGTCAGCGAAGCAATCCATGCGGCAACGCAAGGAAAGAATGGATTGCTTCGTCGCTTCGCTCCCTTGCGCAAACGCTTCGCGTTTGTCGCAGGCAATGACGTTTAGCTGGATACAATTCCGCGTTTAGATACAATTCCGCGATCTCGCCGCTTGTTTCGCGCGAGGTTTGGCCTGCTCGTTCCGCCCTCCGGATCGAGGGCGCAGGGAATGCCGGGCGCCCGATGCGCCCGATAGCCGCGTGTGCAATGTTATTGGGTAGAAGCGCACACGCGTTAGTCAGGTCACACCGGAATCACCCGGCATTCCCCACGCAATGGTTTACGGCTTATA
>JBAVEE010000502.1:0-2747 GCA_049587575.1 Bradyrhizobium sp. | reverse complement strand
CCTTGTGGCCGGTGCGCCTTCCCGGTAGCGACAGGAGAACAGGAGGACCGCATGGCAAAAATAGATCTGGACTCGCTCAGCATCGAGGAACTCGCCGCATTGCGTGACAGCGCAACCGACAAGCTGGCCGAAAAGGTCGCGGCGCGGCAGGCCGAGCTCGAAGCCGAACTGGAAAAACTGTCGCATTACGGCAAGCCTGCGAAAAAATCAGCGGCCGGGCCGGCAGTCGCGAAAGCCAAAAAGAGCGACGAACTGCCCAGGAAAAGCGACGAGGCCAAGGAAACGATCGCCAAGGCGGCCTGAAGGCGGCGGCCGGTACCGGCGCCATCGGGCGATCGGGCAGGCGTCGCAATCCAGCCGGCCGTGCTATGATGGCCACGGTCGACCTTGCGGATGATTTCAATTGATCGCTTCGGACCTTCGCAGCGGTGTGGAACAGCTCGGCGACATGATCGCCGAGGCGTCCGTCATCGTTCCCTTTACCGGCGCGGGCATTTCGACCGAGTGCGGCATTCCTGATTTCCGCTCGCCGGGCGGATTGTGGACCCGCAACCGGCCGATCCCTTTCGACGAATTTGTCGCCAGCGCCGATGCGCGCAATGAGGCATGGCGGCGGCGCTTTGCGATGGAGCCGACCTTCGCCGCGGCAAAGCCGGGGCGCGGTCACCGCGCGCTCGCCGCGCTCTACAAGGCCGGCAAAATTCCCGCCATCGTCACCCAGAACATCGACAATCTGCATCAGGTCTCGGGTTTCGCCGGAGATCACGTGGTGGAACTCCATGGCAATACCACTTACGCGCGCTGCATCGGTTGCGGGCAGGCTTACGATCTTGCGTGGGTCAAACAGCGTTTCGATGCGTCGGGCCACGCGCCTGGCTGCACCGTCTGCGACGAGCCGGTGAAGACCGCCACCATCTCGTTCGGGCAGGCGATGCCGGAACAGGCCATGCTCCGCGCCGCGGAACTCGCCCGGCATTGCGATCTGTTCGTGGCAATCGGCTCGTCGCTGGTGGTGTGGCCGGCCGCGGGCTTTCCGCTGATGGCGAAGAACTCCGGAGCCCGCCTGGTGATCATCAACAACGAGCCCACCGAGCAGGATGACCTTGCCGACCTCGTGATCCGCCACGATATCGGCGAGACGCTGGGGCCGTTCGTGGGCAACTGATGGATGCCCGGGTGATTCGTTTGCCGCGCAAGGCTGTTCATAGGTTCCCGGAGAATCGTTTTTTATCTATGCGCCGCGAGCGGGAGTGTTATCTTTTGATTCGAAAGATTCGCGCGGCGTCATCATGAATCATCATAGATGGGCGCGTGCAGGCACCGTCGCTCTCAATGACGGGCCGTTGATCATGTGTGGAGTCCGGGGTCATGGGGTCGGACGGATTTGAGTCCAAGAAGCTCGGAGGCCCGCCGTCCGGCGGGTCGGGACCCAACAGGCTTGGGCCGGGCGGATTTTCATCAGGCGTTGAGCGTGATGCGGCGATCGATGCCCTGACAGGCCTCGGCGATGCCGCCGCCAATCTGGTCGAGATCAGCGGCGTCATCAAATGGTTCGATGCATCAAAGGGCTACGGTTTCATCGTTCCCGATAATGGCTGGCCGGACGTGCTTCTGCACGTCACGGTGCTTCGGCGCGACGGCTACCAGACCGCCTACGAAGGTGCGAGGCTGGTTTGCGAATGCGTGCAGCGGGCGAAAGGCTATCAGGCGTTCCGTATCGTTTCGATGGACGAGTCGACCGCGATCCACCCCGCGCAGATGCTGCCGCCCCGGACCCATGTCAGCGTCACCCCGACCAGCGGCCTGGAACGGGCCCAGGTCAAATGGTTCAATCGGCTGCGCGGCTTCGGCTTCCTGACCTGCGGCGAGGGGACCCCGGATATTTTCGTCCACATGGAAACCTTGCGCCGCTACGGCATGACCGAGCTGCGCCCCGGCCAGTACGTCTTGGTGCGGTTCGGGCCCGGTTCCAAGGGCATGATGGCGGCCGAAATCCAGCCGGAAACCGGCTCGCCGGGGCTGTCGTCGCACTAGGCGGGCGTCCCCGCCACGTTTCCGACCGGCAGAACTCGTGATCCGGCCGTCACTCATGGGGCGAGCGCCGAACTGGCGTCGTCAGGTTTACCGAGGTCTGGAATTTTGCCACCATCATCAGGCTACGGTCGAGCGGCGGGCTGTTGGTGCCGATCGCCTCGGAGGCGGCCTTTGGACCGGCGATTGAACCGGAGCGTTCGCCCGGGGCAAGATGTGCTTCCGTTATGCCGGAAAGGCTCTGTCGAAATCTTCTGTGACTGAGGTGAGCGTTGCTTATGAATGTTGATCGAACTGTTGGCCGGCGTGGCCTGCGCGCGGGGTTCTGGATGATGATCGCAGTCGCAGGCGCGCTTTGCGCATTCACCGGCCCGGACGCGCGCGCGGCAAACATCCAGCCGCTCGAGATCGTGACCAAATCCGGGGTGCACGTGTTCTCGGTCGAGATGGCAACGACCGAGCAGGAGAAGGAAACCGGCCTGATGTACCGCAAGGAACTGGCCGACGGGAAAGGGATGCTGTTCGATTTCTCGCCGGAACAGGAAGTGTCGATGTGGATGAAAAACACCTACATCCCGCTCGACATGATCTTCATCCGGGCCGATGGCCGGATCCTGCGGATCGCCGAGAATACCGAACCAATGTCCACCAGGATCATCCCGTCGAGGGGGCTGGCGAAGGGGGTGCTGGAGGTGATCGCCGGCACGGCGCAGAAA
>JBAVEE010000501.1:0-4950 GCA_049587575.1 Bradyrhizobium sp. | reverse complement strand
GCGTTGCGTCGCCGCGATCACCAGCGGCTTTCCGGTCTGCTTGCCGAACGCGGCCGCGTCGCGGGCGAATGCTTCCACATCATAGCCGGGTCCGGCGACGGGGACGCCGATCAGAAACGCGTCGGCCGCGGGGTCTTCCGCGATCACCGGCAGGATGTCGCCGAACAGGCGGCTGTTGGACAGCAGCGCCGCAGTCAGATCGATCGGGTTGGTGGTGGTGGCAAAACTCGGCAGGATGCCCTTGAGTTTCCTGTCGGTGTCATCCGACAGTTTCGCCATCGGCATGCCGACGGCGGTCGCGGCGTCCGCGGTCATGACGCAGACCGCCCCCGAATTGCTGATGGCAACGAGGCGCCTGCCCTTCGGCTTCCAGCCCTTGAGATAGAGCTCGGTGGCCTCGACCAGGCCGCGCATGTCCGGCGCGCGCCAGATGCCGTGCTGCTCGAAAAAGGCATCGACCACGCGGTCTTCGTTGGCCAGTGCGCCCGTGTGCGACTGCGCCGCCTGGCGCCCCGCTTCCGAGCGGCCGGATTTCAAGGCGATGATCGGAAGGTCGCGGTCAAGCGCGACGGCGGCGAGTTCCTCCAGATATTTCGTCTCCGGGATGCTCTCGAGATAAAGCAGCAAGAGCTTGACTTCCGGATCCTCGGCCACCGCGACCGCAAGTTCGCCAACCGTAATATCGGCGTCATTGCCGGTGGCGTGGGTATGGCGGACGCCGATGCCGCGCTGGCGCAGGAATCCGACCGGCACGGTTGAGAGCGCGCCGCTCTGGCTCAGCATCGCGACGTGTCCCTCGGCGCGGTCCATGTCCATGAACATGGTGGAGAAGCTTGCGATCGCGCCGGTGCCGAAATTGGCAAGCCCTTGCGAATTGGGACCGACGATGCGCATGCCGGCCTTGTGCGCGGCCTCGACCATCCGCCGCTCCTTCGCCTTGCCGGCGACCGCATCGACCTCGCCAAAGCCGGACGCCATCACCACCGCGACCTTGACGCCATGCGAAGCGCAATCTTCCACCACGCCGATCGCGTTGTCGCCGGCGACCGCGACGATCGCCATTTCGGGCGCTTCCGGCAGGTCACCGAGGCTCTTGTAGCATTTGTGGCCCTGCACCTCGGAGCGCGACGGATTGATCGGGAAAATCTTGCCCTTGAAGCCGAATTTGTCGAGGTAATGCACCGGGCGACCGCCGACCTTGTTGGGGTTTTCCGACGCCCCGATGATGGCGACGGAGCGCGGATCAAGCGCGGCCTTGAGACGGCTCATGATTTTGTCCTTGTAAAGTGTGGAACGAGGCGGCCGGCGAACAGCACAAATCGCGCTGTCACCATGTCGCCGATGGAGAGATCGTTGTCGCCGTGCGCCATCAAGCGAAAGCCCTCGTCGGCATCGACCAGTACGATGTTGTATGGAACCCGCGCGCGGGCCTCCGGCGTCGCCGCGCGGCACACCAGCGTGGCGGCATAGACCGTACCCGTGCCGCTGGCGAGCCTGTCTGCGGGATCCTGAGCGCCGCATTTGGCGCAGAAGCTGCGGCGGAAATATTGCACCGCGCCGCAGGCCGAGCAGGATTGAAAGACGATGGCCCCCGCGCCGGCGGTCCAGTCCACGAGGCGCTGCTCGCTCCCGCTCATCGCGTCCGTTCCAGAAACATGCTGACATGTGAGGACAGCACGCCGCCATCGCCATGCAGCAGTGCAATCGATGCGTCGGGAACCTGCCGATTGTCCGCGCGCCCTGTCATCTGCAGATGAGTCTCGACCAGATGCGCCATCGCTCCGCCGACGCCGCAATGGCCGTAGCTCAGCAGCCCGCCATGGGTATTGAGCGGCAGCGCGCCATCCCAGTTGAAATGGCCCGATCGCAGCCGCGCCGCGGCCTCGCCGCGGCCGGCAAGCCCGAGGTCTTCCAGCAGCATCGCCAGCGTGATGGTGAAGCTGTCATAGACCGCGGCATAGCGGACATCGGAGATCGCGACACCGGCGGCGCGTTTCGCCCGCGCCACCGATATCTCCGCGCCAAGTTCGCTCAAGGCCGGGGCCGCCGTGACATGCTGATGGGTATGCGCCTGCGCGCAGCCGCGCACGCGCACGGCGATCTCGCCCGTGGGTTCGCGGCTCATGACAAATGCCGCCCCGCCATCAGACACCGGGCAGCAATCCAGCAGCTTGAGCGGCAGCGCCACCGGCTTCGAGCTCATCACGTCAGCGACTGTGATCGCGTCGTGGAATTGGGCGCCGGGATGCATCGTCGCGTGGCGCCGCATCAGCACCGCGATTTCGGCGAGATCTTCCTCAGTCACGCCATATTCGTGCATGTATCGCGATGCGATGAGCCCGTAATAGGCTGGAATGGTCGGGCCGAGCGGCACCTCATATTCCGGATGCCCGACCTGCGCCAGCGCCTGGATCGAGGCATCGCGGCTCTGGCCGGTCAGCCGATTCTCGCCGGCCACCACCAGCACATTTCGGATCACGTTGGACTCGACCAAGTGATGCGCCAGCATGGCCATCGCAAGCCCCGTGGCACCGCCAACCTGAACGGCGTGCGCATAAGCGGGACGGATACCGAAATGCTCGGCGAATACGGTAGCCAGCATGATATGCGGCGCCACCGTGCTGTAGCCGCACAGGATGCCGTCGATATCACCTCGTTTCAGGCCGGCATCGCCGATCGCCTGCTCGGCGGCCCTGCTCATGAGGTCGAGTGACGACGAGCCCTCATGCCTGCCGAACGCCGTGAGTCCAACGCCGGTGATAAAGCTCATGACTTAAATCCGGAGGAGGGAAACGGCACCCTGCGCTTCCATGACGCAGTAACTCCCATCCCTAATACGACTTCGGCAGGCCGAGCACCTTCTCGGCAATGAAACTGAGAATGAGCTGCGGGCTGATCGGGGCGATGCGCGGGATCAGGGATTCGCGCAAATAGCGTTCGACGTGAAACTCCTTGGCATAACCGAAGCCGCCATGGGTCATCACGGCTTGCTCGCAGGCATGAAAGCCGGCTTCGCCGGCGAGATATTTCGCGGCATTCGCCGCCGGACCGCATGGCAGCCCCTGATCGTACTGCCAGCCGGCCGACAGCGTCATCAGCCACGCCGCCTCCAGTTCCATCCAGTTCTGCGCCAGCGGATGCTGGATCGCCTGGTTCTTGCCGATCGGACGATTGAACACGATGCGCTCCTTGGCGTAGGCCGCAGCACGCGACAGCGCCAGCTTGCCAAGCCCGACCGCTTCGGCCGCGATCAGGATTCGTTCCGGATTCATGCCGTGCAGGATGTACTCAAAGCCGCGGCCCTCCTCGCCAAGGCGATCCTCGACCGGAATTTCGAAATTCTCGATGAAGAGCTCGTTGGAATCGACCGCCTTGCGGCCCATCTTCTCGATTTCGCGAACCGAGATGCGGCTGCGGTCGAAATCGGTGTAGAACAGGCTTAAGCCATGGGTCGGGTTCTTGACCTCCTCCAGCGGCGTGGTCCGCGCCAGCAGCAATATCTTCTCGGCGACCTGTGCGGTCGAAATCCAGACCTTCTGACCGTTGACGACGTATTTGTTGCCTGACCGCACCGCGCGGGTTTTCAACTGCGTGGTGTTGAGACCGGTATTCGGCTCGGTGACGGCAAAGCAGGCCTTCGCGGCTCCCGACACAATCGGCGGCAGCATCCGCTTGCACTGCTCCTTGCTGCCGAACACGACAACCGGATTGAGCCCGAACACATTCATATGCACCGCGGAGGCGCCGGACATGCCCGCGCCCGACTCCGAAATCGTTCGCATCATGATCGCGGCATCGACGATGCCCAAACCGGAGCCGCCATATTCTTCGGGAACGCAGATGCCGAGCCAGCCGGCGTCCGCCAGGGCCTTGTGGAAATCGGCGGGAAAGCCGCCTTCCTTGTCCTTCCTCAGCCAATAGGCGTCATCGAACCGAGCGCAAATTTTTGCCACCGCGTCGCGGATCGATTCCTGGTTGGCTGTGAGTGCGAAATCCATGCGTCTCAATCCGTTGGCGCGCCGGGCGCCGTCCTGGTCACGCCGTCGCGCACCAGTGCTGCGATCTCGCTTGCGGAAAACCCGGCCTCGCGCAGGATTTCGGCGCCATGCTCATTCAGCCGCGGCGCCAGTCGCGTCGGCTCCACCGTGGTCTCGGACCAGGTGGCCGACACCTTCATGTTGCGGATTTTGCCTTCGCTGGGGTGATCGACCACCGGAAAGAAATCGGTCGCGACCAGATGCGGGTCCTGCAACATGCTCTCCAGATCGTGCATCGGCATGACAGGCACATCGGCCTTGACCAGCAGTTCGGTCCACTCGGCCGTAGTCCGCCCCTCGAAGATGCGTGCCAGTTCGGCATAGACCGTGTCGATGTTGACGGCGCGCCCGGCGAAGGTTGCGAATTTGGGATCGCGGCGCAGATCATCGCGGCCGGTGGCCTCAAAGAAATTCGCCCATTGCTTGTCGTTATAGACGATCACGCAGATATAACCGTCGGAGGTCTTGTAGGGCCGCCGGTCACGCGACAGATGCCGCGCATAGCCGCCCTTGTCCAGCGGCGGATCGTAGGTCAGGCCGCCCATGTGATCGCCCATCACGAAGCCCGCCATGGTCTCGAACATCGGAATATCCACGCGCTGGCCGCGCCCGGTACGATCGCGGTGCACCAGGCTCGCGCAGATCGCGCCCACGGCCGTGAGACCCACAATACGGTCGACAAGCGCATTGGGAACATAGCGCGGAACACCGTCGCTGGTCTGCGCCATCAGCGCAGGCAGCGCGGTCGCGCCCTGGATCAGATCGTCATAGGCGGGCTTGGCGGCATAAGGGCCGTCCTGACCAAATCCGAACACGCCGGCATATATCAGGCGCGGGTTGATCTTCGACACCACATCGTATCCGAGTTGCAATCGCGCCATCGCCTGCGGCCGCACATTGTAGACCAGCACGT
>JBAVEE010000500.1:0-8393 GCA_049587575.1 Bradyrhizobium sp. | reverse complement strand
ATTGGTGCGGTCGCGGCCGGCGAGATTATAGGCCGGAGGTTCATGTTTGGCCGGTTGATCCTGATTGGCAGGATTTTCCAGAGATGCCCGCTAACCGGACACCGACGAACATACCAGGGTTCGACGCGTTTGACCCGCAGCGGTCATTGGCAGGATTTCTAAGAAACTGTATCTCTGCGGCAACCATGGGAGATTGGGTTGCCGAGTATAATCCTGCGAGGAGCGGTGGCATCATGACCAAACTTGCGATTGGCATTGCGAGCATTGTTGCGCTGATCGGAACGCCCGCTGTGGCGGCTGACATGGTCGTCAAGGCTTCGCTGCCGCCGGTCGCCGCGCTCTACAATTGGTCTGGATCATATGTCGGCATTGCCGGCGGTTATGGCTGGGGGCATTCCGATCAGTCGGATCCTGGCTTTGTCATCGGATCGACCGGGGGCAACGGCGGGATTGGAGGAAACGGCGGTAACGGCGGCGCCGGCGGGCTCCTCGGAGGTAACGGGGGAGCCGGTGGCGCCGGTGGCAACGGTGGGCTTCTCGGAGGTAACGGCGGAGCCGGTGGCGCCGGTGGCAACGGTGGCAACGGTGGGCTTCTCGGAGGTAACGGCGGAGCCGGTGGCGCCGGCGGCAACGGTGGCGCCGGCGGGCTCCTCGGAGGTAACGGCGGAGCCGGTGGCGCCGGGGACGGCTCCTACCCGGCGAATGGTGGTATCCTAGGCGTTGCCCTAGGTTACACTTGGCAACAAAGCCAATGGGCCTTTGGTATTGAGGGTGACTATTCGTGGGCCGGCATCAGGGGCGGTTCCAATGTGTGCGGATTTCCTCTTCATGCTTGCGGCACAGGGCTGGATTCTCTTGGCACGCTGCGTGGACGCCTTGGCTACGTGATGGGTGAGACGGGCAATTGGCTGCCATATTTGACGGGCGGACTTGCTGTTGGCGAGCTTCACGCCTGGGATAACTTTACTCCGGCCTCTGGCGACGATTTTCGTGCGGGCTGGACCCTCGGTGCGGGCGTGGAAACGGCGCTCACACCAAATTGGACCTTCAAGATCGAATACCTTCACGTCGATCTAGGCAGTCGTCAACTGTTCAACATAGTGCCGGGCGTTCCGGAGACCGTTAGTTTCACCGCCAATATCATCCGTGTCGGCGTCAACTACAGGTTCTATTGAGGCGTGCCCGCCGCACCGAAAATTCAGGCTGGCTGTGTTCCGTTATACCAACGGCCCGATACTATGACTCATTAGGGATTCCCAAATCAGGGAAACTCTGACTCGATGCTGGCCTTGAGCGAAGCGATATCCGGAGTCCGGTTATGGTTCCCGCATGTCGCTGCGCTCATGCGGGCTACTTGGCTGGATGAGGCGGCAAGGTCGAAGGCGTCGAAATCTTCCATGCCGGCACGGTCGCCAAGGACGGCAACATTCTCGCCAATGGCGGACGCTTGCTGAATGTCTGCGCGTCCGGCAAGACCGTCGCCGAAGCGCAAGCCCGCGCCGATGCGGCGGTCGACCGCATCGAATGGCCCGACGGCTTCTGCCGGCGCGACATCGGCTGGCAGGCGGTGGAGCGGGAGAAGCAATAGAGGCGGCCGCGCCCGGCCGGATGGGCCGGAATTGCTGCTTGGCTGGTTGGTCCTGATTGGCATGGTGTTCCGGAGATGCCCGTTCACGGGACATCGACGGACATGCCAAGATTCGACGCGAATGGCCCGTACCGAACATTCGCGCTTCGGTTCCGGAATACCCGCTTCGAGTCCGGAAGCAGAGATGCCGTGTTGCCGCGCCGGATTTTGAAAGCTCAGCGACATCGGTCTATCGTTGGAGCTTTCGTAAACCCTTTGCAGCGCGGTGCAACGAGCCGACCGCGGGAGTTTGAAAGCTACCGAAGAGGAGATCGAGGAAGTCCGGGAATACTTTGAATGGCAGGCGCCCGACCTCGACGTCACCTTCATGCAGAAGGTTTACTCGGAGGCCGTCCTGAACACCCGCCACGACGTGTGGGACATCCACACCAACAAGGAACGCTGGTGGGTCATCACGGGCGGCACAAACCTTTACTCTCAAGAGCAGTTCCCAAATATGGACCTTGCTCTGACCTTCCATATTGGCCTGATCCTCCGCATCCCGCGTACGGAAGAACAACTGGAAGACGATCTACGTATCCTCCCGTTCGGTCCCGTCTTCGAGAAGATAAAAGAAGCCGGCACTGCCGTGACACAGGCGCATAACCTCGCGGGCGATCAGGCCGTCGGCGTCCGCTGCCGCGAGGCGCTACTCGAGCTAATCGGCGTCGCGCAGGACGCGGCAATGTGGACCGACACACCGCCGCAGCAAGCGTAGCCCGGATGAGCGAAGCGATATCCGGGGTCTGGATGGTTCCCGCATGTCGCTGCGCTCACGCGGGTTGCGGCTGATGAGGACTTGTTTGGGTAGCGGCACCGGAGCAACTTTTGTTGTTATCCAGCAGTCAGATCTGTAGGGCGGATCGCGATCCGCCGTCTGGCTCGCCAAGATGGCGGATTACGCCTTCGGCTCCAATCCGCCCTACGCGCTGCCGGCGTAGTCGCGACATGTTCGCTATTGAGGGATCAGCGGACCTTACTCACACGCGGACCGAGGTCTGAAAACGACCCCGAACGGAAATCAGGCGAGGCCTTCCTGTCTAGCTATTTCAACCGCTATGATGGCCTGTCTAGAGCGTTGATAAATCAGCGGGGTGCGCACAATGGAAGTCATACTTCCTCCCAAGGGTCGTGACCTGCGGCTCGATCTGTTTCGCGGGCTGGCGAACTGGGTGATCTTCATCGCCCACATTCCCAACAACGTCGTTGCCTATTTCATGCTCGGAACGGGACGTTATGGCTTCAGCGACGGCGCCGATATGTTCGTGTTCATCTCGGGCTATACGTTGGCGTTTGTATATGCACGCATGCTCGTCGAGCGCGGCATGGTGATCACCGCTACGCGGATCATCAGACGAGCCTGGCAGATCTACGTCACGCACGTGTTCCTTTTCGTCGTCTACCTCGTGGAGATCGGCTATTTCGGCCAGAAATTTGGCACCGCTGAACATGCCGCCTCGTTCAATGTCAAGATATTCCTCGATCGGCCGGCCGAGGTCCTCTACGAAGGCCTGATCCTCAAGTTCAAGCCCGTCAATATGGATGTGCTTCCTCTCTTCATCGTATTGATGCTTGCCGGTCCGCTCATGCTGTGGGGGCTCCTCCGTTTTCGAAACGTCACCCTGCTTGCCTCGGTCATGCTTTATCTTGCGGCGCGGCAATTCGGCTGGAATCTTCCTTCTTATCCGGAAGGAAACGTGTGGTACTTCAATCCATTCGCCTGGCAGCTGCTGTACGTGTCCGGCGCGTGGCTGGCAGTGGGCGGAGCGGCGGCAATCATGCCGTTCATCCGTTCGCAAGCTGTTCTGTTCTTTAGCGTGGCTTATCTGGCGTTCGCTTTCATGATGGCCATGGCCAGCCGGCATCCGGACATCGCGGCGATATTTCCGCCATGGTTCATCGGCATCTTCAACCCCAACGACAAGACCAACCTTGCTCCGTATCGTTTCCTCCACTTCATGGTCATCGCATTTCTTGTCATTCGGTTCTTGCCCCGCGATTGGCCGGGTCTGGAGTGGCGTGTCTTCAGGCCCGCCATTCTTTGCGGACAGCAGTCGATAGAAGTCTTCTGCGTCGGAACCTTCCTGTCGTTCGCAGGGCACTTCGTGCTGGTCGAGGTGTCGGACGCGATCTGGATGCAGATCGTCGTCAGTGTGGTCGGCGTCGCCTTATTGACGTTGCTGGCGTGGTACCGGTCCTGGACAAAAAGGGTCGACAGGGCTCCGAGGCAGGCGGCCCCGCCGAATCCGACACAACGCGAGGTCGGACTCCCGGCAAGGTAACGAGGCCTCGATGTCTTACCCCGATGAATTCGACATCGCGCCGACGAGCGGCGCGCCAGAAAATCGGCGACGTCTGGTCTTGTTCTGTGCAAAAATCAAGACTGCTTCCGACCGCGATTTCAGGTCGAAATCGGAGAATTGCGGGAGAAGCAGGAAGGTCGCGCCCTCAGCCGGCAATCGAACGAATGACCCTCGCCGGGTTTCCTCCCACAAACGTATTGGGGGGAACGCTCCTGGTGACTACGGAACCCGCCGCAACAACGGAGTTTTCCCCCACCGTCACTCCGCCGATGATCGTTGCGCCGGCTGCGATCCACGCGTTTCTTTCAATCACGATGGGCTTTGCGATTGTGAAGGCGCGCCGCCGGGACGGTTCGACGGGATGGCCGGAGGTGATGATGCTCACGTTCGGCCCGATCATCACATCGTCGGCAATGTCGAGCCCGCCAAGATCATAAAAAGTGCAGTTCTGATTTACGAAAACATTGCGCCCGATACGGATGTCGGCCCCGCCGGTTGCGTAGAATGGCGGGATCAATAAAAAGCTGTCGTCCACCTTTTTGCCGATCAGTTCGCTGAACAACGCCCGGACTTCGTCCGCATCGTCGAACGTCAAACGGTTGAGTTTGGCGGTGATCGCCATCGCTCGTTTGACGTTTGCCGACATGGCTGCAGATTCCGGCGTTCTCCCGGGAATTATCCTGGTGCGAACATCATTCGCCATCCGTTATTTTCCTCCGAGACATGCCGATGCGCTCGCATGTCCGCTGGCGTTGTCTCACCCGCCGCCAGGCCTCGTGCAGGATACGCAGGTCAAGTTCGTGCAAGGCGGGTGCGCGGAAACCGCAATCCAGCCTCTGCCATCATGCGCAAATGATATTCGGTCCCGATCTTCATCTTTCGACAAATTCGAGCAGCGCTTCGCGAACGCGCGCGATCGCGTCGTCCCATGTGCGCGCATCGTTCTGCCGGAACAGGCGGGCGGTCGGGTACCAGGGGCTGTCGTCCCGATCGAGCAGCCAGCGCCAGTCGGGAACATAGGTCAACAACACCCAGGCCGGCTTTCCCAGCGCGCCGGCAAGATGCGCAACACTGGTATCGACCGAGATTACCAAATCCAGGTTCGAAATGAGCGCTGCCGTATCGGAGAAATCCTTGAGCGCGTCGCCGAAATGGAGAATATCGTCGCGTTCCCCGAGCACTGCCGCATCGGCGTCGCGAACGTCCTTCTGCAGGCTGACAAACGTCGCTCCAGTATCCAGCAGCGGTGACAGAAACCGCAGACCGATCGAGCGATTCTGATCGTCTTTGTGCGCCGCATTGCCTGACCAGGCGAGGCCGATTCTGGGGCGGGTTTTCGGCCCGAGCCGCGCCTGCCAGGCTTTCGAAGCCTGCGCGGGTGCGTGCAAGTATGGCGTCGGCGCTGGAATCGTCTCAAGCCGCGTCCCGAATGCCAGCGGCAGGCTGAGCAACGGACATTGGTAATCAAAATCCGGCAGAGGAGTGCCCCTGGATATGACCTGCGTGGCGCCGGCAAGGTCGCTCATGAGATCCTGAAGCGGCGCTGCAACCTCCACAATCACCCGGGCGCCACGTGCGGCCACGAGCGGCACATAGCGACAGAACTGGATCGTGTCGCCGAAGCCCTGTTCGCTATGGAGCAGGACGGTCTTGCCATCAATCGCGTCTTCGCCAAGCCAAAGCGGTTGCGCAAAATTGCGCTTTGTCAGGGCCAGTGACTGATTCTTCCAGCGCCACTCATATTTGGCCCAACCGCGACTGAAATCGCCGGTAAGCAACCTCAACAGGGCCTCGTTCCAGTGCGCCTCGACATAGTCCGGCCGCGCGCGGACCGCGCGATCGTAACTCGCCAGTGCCTCGTCGAACCGCTTCAGTTCGTCCAGCGCGAGACCGCGATTGTAAAGCGCTTCGGCGTAGCCGGGCCGCGACGCAAGCGCGCGGTCATAGTTCGCCACCGCTTCGTCAAATCGTTTCAACATCCGCAAGATAACGCCGCGATTGTTCAGCGCCTCGGCATCGTCCGGCCGCGCCGCCAGGGCCCGGGTGTTGTCGGCGAGGGCTTCCTCGAACCTTCGCAGCTTGTGCAGCGTGAGCGCGCGCAGCTGCAGCGTCGGGAACTGGCCGGGCTGCAGCTCGTCGCACAGGTTGAGGCAGGCGAGGGCCTCCTCGAACCTGTCCGATCGATACAGGAGATGCGCGGCCTTGCTCGCAGCGTCCCAATGGCGGGGATTGAGTTTGAGCGCATGCTGAAAGCTCAGGATCGCGTCCGCCGGGCGCTCCACATCGATGAGGATGTTGCCGAGATTCCTCCACAGATCCGCGTCGAGCGGCTTGAGTTGTACCGCCGTGTCGAAGGCCTTGAGAGCCTCCTCGCGCCGCCCCAGGTTCAAAAGCGTGGCGCCGAGGTTGGTCAGGTAATCCGGCTTCGGCTCCAGCCTGATCGCGCGGGATATCCACTCCAGCGCATGGTCGTATTGTTTGGCGCGGACGGCGACGAGACCCATGAGATGCAGGGTGTCGGCATGGTTGGGGTCCGCCGCAAGGGCTTGCTTGCAACAAAGCTGGGCTTCGAGATGCCGTCCCGCCTGCATGTGACCGAGACCGGCCTCATACAGCGCCGCGGCGGTTCCCGCCACCGGAGCGGTCAGCTTGACTCCAGCTTTGCTGGCGGCAGACCGGCGTTCGCGGCGGTTCATCAGCGCATTTCAAGGATGATCTCTATTCGGCAACCAGTAAGTGATTCTGCGTTGGGCGGCAAGGATTGGGCGCGATGGGTCCGACGGACGCCACGTCGCCAAAGCACTTTTCGGACCTCCGGCGATTTGCGACTTGAGTCCGGGATATGCTGATGCGCGGACGTGGCTTGTCCGCAGATCTGTGCGGAAAAACGACCCGACGGGCAAATCACCTGGGCGATTTCTCGACCCCTCTGTCCAGTCCCGTTTGAAAAAATATTCTGATTTTCCGAATTCGCAAATCAGTTCATAAATCCCCCGTCTCGTGCCCACAAGAGGGGCGCTTCGCGGTCGTCACGGACGTTGGTGCGGGATGCGGGACGTGGAAGTGCCTTTGACGAATGGCACCGATGCGGACGGCGAAGTCGTGTGGTCCTGACGCCTCAACGCTGGCGTCAAGTCGGCGATGATGCTTCGCATCACGCTGGCGACGGTGACAAAAAAGCCCGATCGCCGACAAGAGCTCGAAGTAAGCCGGAAACCACTGCGCAGGGAAGGCCGGACTGCTTCCGCTCAATCTGTATGCTCGTGTGCGCTTTGCTTTGTGTATTTTGCACGCGAGACCGTGGGTACAGCGCGCACCCGGCTTTCCCTGAGCCCTCCGACTACCGGGGGCGGAACGTTTCCTCTCAAAACTCGCGCGAGATGCGCGGCGAGATCGCGAATCTGTGTTTTGGACCACCGTCATTGCGAGCGAAGCGAAGCAATCCATTCCCGTTCCATGTGCGGCTCCATGGATTGCTTCGCTTCGCTCGCAATGACGTGTTAGAATTAGTTCACACCTAGCCAGCGTCATACCCCATGCATGATCTCGCCGACCTGTTTCCCGGTTATGCCTCCGAATGGATCAACACCCGAGCCGGGCGCATCTTTGCCCGCGTCGGCGGCAAGGGACCGCCGCTGTTGTTGCTGCACGGCTTCTCCGAGACCCATGTGATGTGGCATCGCGTCGCGCCGCAATTGGCCGATCGATTCACGCTGATCGTCGCGGACCTGCCGGGTTACGGCTGGTCGGACATGCCCGAGAGCGACAGCGATCATACGCCCTACACCAAGCGCGCGATGGCGCTGACCATGATCGAGGCGATGGAGCAGCTCGGCCATGTGCATTTTGCCCTGGCCGGGCACGATCGCGGCGGCCGCGTCGCCTATCGGCTCGCGCTCGATCATCCCGGCCGGCTGTCGCGGCTTGCGGTGCTGGATATCCTGCCGACCTACGACTATTGGGCGCGAATGGACCGGCTCTACGCGCTGAAGATCTATCACTGGACGTTTCTGGCGCAGCCTTTCCCGCTGCCGGAAACGCTGATCGGCGGCAATCCCGATTTTTTCCTCAAGCAGAAAATGGCGAGCCAGACCAAGGCCAAAAATCTCGATGCGATCGATCCGAGCGCGCTGGAGCACTATCTCGCGGCCTTTCGCGATCCCTCGCGCGTGCATGCGATGTGCGAGGATTACCGCGCCGGCGCCTATGCCGATTTCGAGATCGACAAGGCCGATCGCGACGCGGACAAGAAGATCACGATCCCGATGCTGGCGCTGTGGGGCGATGCCGGTATCGCGCGCGCCGCGGCGACACCGCTCGACAGCTGGAAGACATGGGCAACCAACGTCTCGGGCGCGCCGGTCGATTCCGGTCATTTCCTGACCGAGGAAAATCCGGACGCAACGGCGAAGGCGCTGCGGGAGTTTTTGATGGGTTCGTGATCTTTGCGCGTCGTTCCGGGA
>JBAVEE010000499.1:0-8299 GCA_049587575.1 Bradyrhizobium sp. | reverse complement strand
ACAATGCGATGGGCGACGCCGGCGGCAAGCTCGGCGAGGGCAACGCCGATGGCGCGGTCGATTCGCAAGGCAAGGCGCTGGATGCGATGCGCAAGGGCGCCCAGAGCCTCGCCGAAGCGATGCAGCAGGGCGACGGCGAAGGCCAGGGTGACGGCCCCGGCAACCGCGCCGGCCGCCAGCAGAGCGGCGGCAACCAGAGCGATCCGCTGGGGCGCCCCCTGCATGGGCGTGAATTCGGCGACGATCTGACGGTCAAGATTCCCGGTGAGATCGATGTGCAGCGGGTGCGCCGGATTCTCGAGGAGCTCCGCCGCCGCCTCGCCGATCCCCAGCGCCCGCAGATCGAACTCGATTACATCGAGCGGCTGCTGAAGGATTATTAGGCTTTCATCCCGCCTTGCGCGTGGCCAGCGCGTCGGCGACCGCGGTGCGGATATCGGCCACTGAAAACGGCTTGGTGATGACGTCATGGGCGATGGCGTTGAGGCCCGAGGCGCGTTCGCGCTGGTCGGCAAAGCCCGTCATCAGCAGAATCGTCAGGTCGGGAAAGTCGCGGGCGACCGCCAGTGCCAGTGCGATGCCGTCCATCACCGGCATCTGGATATCGGTCAGCAGGAGATCGAAGGCGCCCTGTTCGCCGCTCAGGATCTCCAGCGCCTCGGCGCCGTCCTGGGCGGTGGCAATGTCGTGACCGTCCATGGCAATGGCGCGCGCCACCAGCGCGCGCATGGAATCCTCATCGTCGACGATCAGCACCCGCGGCATCGAAGAACCTGTTTCGTGAGTGGGATCAGGCGGGCCTGCTCATACAAGGCCGCCGGCGATATCCCGCCTGCTGAAGAACCTCACATCGATGTTGCGCCCTTCGGGGGGCGGCGAAGCCAGCCGCGACTTGAACCGGGCTTTTTCGCCGGGCTTCAGTACCGGCTGTTCCAGGATCGTGTTCCAGGCGTAGATCTCGGCGCCCTGCGCGTCACGAACGCTGAAACGCAGCCGCGGCAGCTCCACCGGTTTGCTGGATTCGCCCGTGATGACGCCCTCGATCACCAGCACCGGTTTGCCTTCCACGGTCTCGGAGCTGATCCTGACGTCCTTGAAACTCAGTCCGCGCAGATTGACGTCGAGGCCGGCCAGTTTATAGAACGCGGCGGTCTGCGGCAGCAGCCGTACCACGTCGACGCGCCAGATCAAAAGCGCCAGCACCAATGCGCCCATCGCGGCGCAGGCGGTGGAGAGACCGAGGGATGGCTTTCCCGGCGCGCGCGGCGACGTCTTCGGTCGCAGCAGCGCCCGGAACCAGGACGGGCGTCGCCGGCCGGCGGCCTCCGGGCCGGGCAAATCGTTCCGGGCGATGGATGGCCAGTCGGCGCCGGCAGTCCCGGACGGGCCTGCGCCGTCAGCCGAGGCTGGCCAGTCGCTCGCAATCGAGGGACTGTCGACAACCGGGGTTTGCTGCTCCTCGCCGCCGTCCTCGCGCGCGAGCGCCTCCCACTCGGCAGCGGCGTCCTGCTCGGCGTCCTGCCCGCTGCCTTCCGCCATCGCGGTCGCCTGTGCCGGGACTTCGGTCGCGTCTTCCGGACGCGCCAGCCAGACTTCCTTGCACCGGGAGCAGCGCACGGTACGGCCGGCCGCGCCCAGACTAGCCAAATCAATGGCATAGGACGTTGAACAATGAGGGCATACGATGTGCATGGAGCCAATCTCCACAATGATACTGGCGAGATGGTACAAGGCGAGCGTTAACGAATCGGAAACCATAAACGAAGCACAACCACCTTGTTTGGTTCGCGGCCGCAGCGAAGCCCGCGGGCCGGAGGCGACCGGTTTCAGGTTTGCGGTCGTGCCCCCCATCGAACGGAGCTGAGCTTGGTTCGGTTCGAAAATGTCGGATTGCGTTACGGGCTGGGCCCGGAGATTTTGCGCGACCTCAATTTCCTGATTCCCGCCCATTCCTTCCAGTTCCTGACCGGCCCGTCCGGCGCAGGCAAAACCTCGCTGTTGAGGCTGTTGTTTTTATCGCTGCGACCGACCCGCGGCCTGGTCACCCTGTTCGGCCAGGACGTCTCGCTGCTCGGCAAGGATGAAATCGCCGATCTGCGCAAGCGGATCGGCATCGTGCTGCAGGATTTCCGGCTGCTGGATCATATGACCACCTATGAAAACGTGGCGCTGCCGTTCCGGGTGATGGGCCGGGAGGAATCCAGCTACCGCAAGGAAGTCATCGATCTGCTGAAATGGGTCGGTCTCGGCGAACGCATGGACGCGCTGCCGCCGATCCTGTCGGGTGGCGAGAAGCAGCGGGCGGCGATCGCGCGCGCGGTGATCTCGCGGCCGCATCTGCTGTTGGCGGACGAGCCGACCGGCAACGTCGATCCGACCCTGGGGCGGCGATTGCTGCGGCTGTTTATCGAGCTGAACAAGTCCGGCACCGCGGTCATCATCGCGACCCACGACATCACCCTGATGGACCAATATGAGGCACGGCGCCTGGTGCTGCACCAGGGACGGCTGCACATCTATGAGTAGGACCGATCGTCAGCATGGCCCGCTGGTGGATCTCGGACACGAGCGTCCGCAGGTGCCGGCGCGGGCGCGCAATCTGTCGCCGATCGTGCCGCGGGCGTCGATCGCCGGCCGCGCCCTGGTTGCGGTCGTCGCCATCATGACGTTCCTGGCATCGATCACTACCGGCGCCGTGCTGCTGGTGAGCGCGTCGGCGGCGGAATGGCAGTCGGAAGTCGCGAGCGAAATCACCATTCAGGTGCGCCCCGTGCCCGGGCGCGACATCGACCGCGACGCGGCGGCGGTAGCTGAAGCGATACGGGGGCAGACCGGCATCGTCGAGATCCGGCCTTTCAGCAAGGAGGAGTCCGCCAAACTGCTGGAGCCCTGGCTCGGCAGCGGACTTTCGCTCGACGACCTGCCGGTGCCGCGCATGATCGTCGCCCGGGTGCAGCCGGGAACTCCGCTCGACCTGGCGGCGCTGCGCCGCCGGGTGACGCAGGTGGCGCCCTCGGCCAGCGTCGACGATCACCGCGCCTGGATCGAGCGAATGCGGTCGATGACCGGCGCGACGGTGATCGCCGGCATCGGGATTTTGGCACTGGTGATTATCGCGACCATCATTTCGGTGTCGTTCGCGACCCGCGGTGCGATGGCGGCGAATCGCCCGATCGTCGAAGTCCTGCATTTCGTCGGGGCAGGGGACCGCTATATCGCCAACCGGTTCCTGCGGCATTTCCTCCGGCTTGGCCTGCAGGGCGGGGTGATCGGCGGCGGCCTCGCCATGCTCGTTTTCGGGTTCTCCGAATCGATCGCCGGCTGGTTCTCGGGCACCCCCGTCGGGGACCAGTTCGTCGCCTTGTTGGGGACATTTTCGCTGCGTCCCTCGGGTTATCTGGCGCTGGCGGCGCAGGCGGTGCTGATCGCGGCGATCACCGCCTGGGCGTCGCGGCGGACGCTGTTCGCCACGCTCGACGACATCGACTGATGCGGCAATCCCGCACGCGGTCCGGACTCCACTTGGTCGGAAAAGCCTCTAGACTTGAACGGAGAAGGACCGCCAGATCAGCATGAACCTGCCACCCGACGATAGATCGCCTGCCGCGCCGATTGCCGCGCCGCGGAGCTGGCTGCGCGCAACGATCGTTGCCGTGCTGGCGATCGCGTTCCTGGCTGCCGCGATCGGCTTCGTCGGGTTCGTTTCGCAGTTGCGCGGGGCCGAAACCAAGCCCGCCCGCACCGCCGACGGCATCGTGGTACTCACCGGCGGGTCGTCGCGCGTGTCCGACGCGATGGAATTGCTGGCCGACGGCTATGGCAAGCGGTTGCTGATATCGGGCGTTCATCCGACCAATGCCGCCAGCGACATTTCACGTTCGCTGACGGACAATCAATCCTTGCTGAGCTGCTGCGTCGATCTCGACCGTTCCGCCGTCAACACCCGCAGCAATGCCTCTGAGACGCGGCGCTGGGCCTATGAGCGCGGTTTCAGGTCGCTGATCGTGGTGACATCGAACTACCATATGCCGCGCGCGATCGTCGAATTGTCGCACGCGATGCCCGATATTGCCCTCATTCCATTCGCGGTGGTCGCCGACAAATGGCGCGACGAGCCGTGGTGGACGAGTGGCGCGACGATGCGGCTGCTGCTATCGGAGTATGTCAAATACGTTGCCGCCAAGGTGCGGGTGCGTCTGGCCGATGCCGGCCTCGACATGATGGGCGAGGCCGGGGAGCCGCCGACCGGTTCCCTCGCGCCGCGCAGACCGGCGACGGCTCAAGCCAACTGATCGGGTTTTCGATGGTGTCGATTTTCTTGCGTTCGCTGATCTACAACGTGCTGTTCTATTTGCTGCTGGTGTTCTGGGTGATTGTCGGCATCCCGACCTACCTGATGCCGCGCTGGGCCATCATGGCCGTCGCCAAGGCCTGGGGGCGCAGCAGCATCTGGCTGATGCGGGTGATCTGCAACACCAGGGTGGAATATCGCGGGCTGGAGAAAATTCCGAACGGGCCCTTGATCGTCGCCTCGAAGCATCAGTCGATGTGGGAAACCTTCGCGCTGCTGCAATTCTTCGATCATCCGCTTTTTATTTTCAAGCGCGAGCTGAAATGGATTCCGCTGTTCGGCTGGTATCTGATCAAGGCGAACATGATCGACGTCGATCGCGGCGCCGGCGGCCGCGCGTTGCTGGCGATGGCGCGCCGCGCCGGCGCGGAAGTGCGGCGCGGCCGTCAACTGATTATCTTCCCGGAGGGCACGCGAACCGCCGTCGATGCGCCGCCGAGCTACAAGACCGGTATCGCCCAGCTCTATGCCGATTGCGGCGTGACCTGCCTGCCGGTGGCGCTCAATTCAGGACTGTTCTGGCCGCGCCGGACCTTCATGCGCTATCCGGGAACGCTGGTGGTCGAATTTCTCGATCCGCTGCCCCCTGGACTGTCGCGCCGCGAGTTCATCGTGCGCGTCTCCGCGGCGATCGAGGAGGCCACCAACCGGCTGGTCGAGGCGGCGCGTCGCGAGCAGGCACAGTTGTTCGGCCGCGTGCCGGCTTCGGCGTCGGTGAAAGCGTGAGGCGTTCCTGCTTCCCTTCCGCGCGCGGCGACCTCACCGATGCAGGGAGGTGTCGTCATGAAGCATCAGCGCGAGCTGATGCAGTTGCGCGTCGCGAAAACCCTGCGCCTCGATGGATTTTACCGTCGACAGGACGTAGTCGCGGTTGTTTCCCGAACGACCGTGCCCCTGGCGGACATAGCGCAGCTGTTCGGCCGGCGAGAGCCGCCCGGCATATTGGACGTGGCCGCGATCGACCACATAAGCGAGCGCGCTGACCCGCTGCCGGGCTTCGTTTTCCAGCCAGACCGAACGCATGACTTCGCGATAGACGTTGGTGGTCTGCTCGCGGCTGCGCAGATAGTCCACGGTGTCGTCGCGCCGCTTTGCCGCGACCCTGAACGCGATGCCGCGACAGGCGCCGCCGCGGTCGAGACCGAGCACGAGTCCGGGCTTTTCCGGCGTTCCGCGATGGTCGAACGAATAGACGCACAGCGCACGGTGCTCGCCGATCAGCCGCGCCGGGACCTGCTCGACGAACTCGAAGCCCGGCCGCCACATCAGCGACCCGTAGCCGAACACCCACAGGTCGTCTTTGTGCAGTTCCGGTCTGGGCAGGATTTCGGCTGACATCTTGCGCACGGCTATCAGAACCGCGAAGCGAAACGAAGTGGAAATTCGGTGCCATTTGCGGTCCGGACTGGCCGCTTACATTTGACAAAATTGTCAGCCAGAGCACGCTCCATGACCGAAATGACCCTCGCACCCCGCCGCCGCCCGCTTTGGCGCCTGTTCCTGATGCCCGTGCTGCTCCTGATCGCCGCCGCGGCGTGGAGTGCGTTCTGGTTCTATGCCGCCTCGGAGGCCGAGGTGAAAGCGGACGCCTGGCGCGCGCAGGAGGCGAGATCGGGCCGGGTCTACGATTGCGCGAGGCGAACGATAGCCGGTTTTCCGTTCCGCCTCGAAGTGCGCTGCGACGGCGCCAGCGTGTCGCTGATATCGCAGACCGCGGGTCAGGCCGCGGCGCAGACGCCGCTCACGGCCAGTCTCCGTGAAATCCTGGTGGTCGCGCAGGTCTACGATCCGAAATTGCTGATCGCGGAATTTACCGCGCCGGCGAGGATCTCCGATTCTCGCGGGACGGCTTCGATGCTGGTGAACTGGAGCAAGGCCCGCTCCAGCGTGGTGGGATTGCCGGCCGTTCCGCAGCGAGCCTCCATCGTTTTCGACGAGGCGTCGATCGATCGCATCAATGGGTCGGTGCAGGCGCCGCTGGCGCGCGCCAGGCATGTCGAACTGCACGGCCGTCTTGCGGAAGGCTCGGCCCTCGATCGTCCCGCGATCGAGACCGTCCTGAAGATCGAAGCCGGCAGCGTGCAAGGCGTGCACCCGCTGCTCGCGCAGCCGTTCGACGCCGACGTGCGGGCGATGCTGAGCGGCCTGAAGGATCTGGCGCCGAAACCCTGGCCGGAGCGGTTTCGTGAATTGCAGGCCGGCGGCGGCCATGTCGAGATCGTGCAATCCCGCATTCAGCAGGGCGATCTGATCGCGATTGCCGCCGGCAAGCTCGGGCTTAGCCCGCAGGGGCGTCTCGACGGCGAATTGCAGATGACGGTGGCCGGTATCGAGAAGGTGATTCCGGCGCTCGGCATCGAGAAAATGCTCGATGAGGGCGTGCCGCAGGCCACCCTCGATCGCGTCGCGCCGGGCGTCAAGACACGGGATGTCAACAATCTCCTTGGCGCGCTGGACCGGGCGATCCCCGGCCTCGGCAAGGCGGTCAAGCAAAACGCCAATATCGGCGTCGCCGCGGGCATCAACGCGCTCGGGACCGAAGCGGTGCTGGAAGGCAGGAAGGCGCGGACCTTTCCGCTGCGCTTCGTCGACGGCACGGTATATCTCGGCCCGCTGAAAGTGGGAGACGTGCCGGCGTTGTATTGAGGGTTCCCGTGTCCCGGACGCGGTGCAGCGCCTCTTTGGCGGTGCTCCGCAGAGCCGGGACCCATCCCGGCGTGTGGATGGACCCCGGATCAGCAGCGCACCGCTACGCGTTGCGCAGCATCCGGGGCACGTCTTCTCCTCCGCCTTCTTCGCAAACAGCGCATGCGGGCGGCCGAAATCGGTCATAACGGACATCGCCGGACTTGCTGCTGGCTCGACCCGGTCACGAATGACCCGATGTATGGTCCGGCCGTGCGTTGCAAGAGGTTTCGTCAAGCTGGCGTCAGCGGTCTTGCATCAATGTATCCGGTCTCTGATTGGAGCTTTTTGCTCCCGACCATCATGGATATCAGCGCGCGTGCGGTCTCATTAGCGGACAGGCCTCAACGGGCCATTCGGGTCACCAGGGTTCGCATGCGCCGGGAAGACCGATCCTCCATCTCTACTTATCCACTCGCAGACCTCGGCGGGTAAAGTGTCAGGGTTACGTCATCGCTAGTCCCTTCAATACTTTTGGCGACCAGACGGATTAGGTGGCGGCCTCGACGAGTTTGCTGGCTTCGAAGGCGCGCCCATGCGCAAGAACGCTCCAGGCGATCCGGGCCAGTTTATTGGCAAGCGCGATCGCCAGCACATTGCGGTGCAGCCGCTTTTTGGCGGCTTCAATCCAGGATTTGAGCCCGTGGCGCTCCCAGACCTTCGGCTTGATCAGCACCACCCATGCTGCCTGCACGAACAGAACCCGCAGATAGCGATTGCCGCGCTTGGATATCTTGCCGAGGATAGTGCGGTCCCCGGTCGAGATTTGCTTTGGAACAAGGCCCAGCCAGGCGGCGAAGTCACGACCTTTGGTGAACACATCACCAGCGCCAATCGCCGCCACCATCGCGCTGGAGATGATCGGCCCAATACCGGGAACGCTCATCAACCGCTCGCAACCGGCATCCTGGCGCGCGATCGCCTCGATTTCGTTCGACATACCCTCGACCCGCTCGTCGAGCCGGCGCCAGTCGCCGGCCAGATCTTCAATGATGCGCACCATACGTGGCGACAGGACATCTGGTGGCGTGGCCAGGATGCGCGGCAGCTCGGCACGTAAAAACCGTAACCCCTGGCGCACCGCAACGCCGCGCTCCAGCAGGAAGGCACGGATCTGATTGATGATGCCGGTGCGCTGGCTGACCAGCCGCTCCCGTACCCGGTGCAGTGCCTGCAAGTCGAGTTGATCGGCGGTCTTTGTCGCCACGAATTTCATCGTCGGCCGCTGCACCGCCTCGGCGATTGCCTCGGCATCGCGGAAGT
>JBAVEE010000498.1:0-12974 GCA_049587575.1 Bradyrhizobium sp. | reverse complement strand
GTCACGGTCGCCGCGGAAACCACCGCCGCGATCGTCCCGGTCGCGGTCGCGGTCGGCCTTGCGCATCATCGCGGAGGGACCTTCCTCGTGTTCTTCGACGCGAACGGTGAGATAGCGAATCACGTCTTCGCTGATCCGCTCCTGGCGCTCGATCTCGGTGACCGCGGCCGACGGGGCGTCGATGTTCAGCAGCACGAAATGCGCCTTGCGATTCTTGTTCATGCGGTAGGTGAGGGAGCGTACGCCCCAGTTTTCCATCTTCACCACCTTGCCGCCCGCCTGTTCGACGATGCCGGTCATCTGGGTGGTCAGTTCTTCGACCTGTTGGGTGCTCGCATCCTGACGCGCGAGAAAAACATGCTCATAAAGAGGCATGGGTGTCCTTTCCTTGTGTTGGCGCAGTTCCCGGCGGCAAGCCCTTCGAACCCTTCGGAAAGGACTCGATATGCTCAGAAGGCGGAAGCACGGGACGACGGGCCAACTGGCCCTGCCACATCAACATCGCCGATACGGTGAAATTGGTGAGACCGTCCGTTCAGCTCCCGGCCGGGATCCACGGATGGCGCGGTTTATACGGATTTTGAGCGCGCTGGCAAGGGAAAGGCACGGGATCCGTGGAGGTTGAGCGGAAGCCGGGAACCTGCAGCGGCTTGACACAGGCGGCTCCGGCGGTGTCTTTCGGCCCGACTCTGGAGCGTGATCGGCAAAGGGGACTTCCGCTTTTCGCCGAATCACGCTCTAAACTATTGAAATAACACAGGATATTATTACCTGCCCGCGCCCTTCCTCGGATCGGGGGCGGGATTCGGGTGTCCAGGGGCAACCATGACGGCAGCATTCACTTTCCCAGGGCAGGGTTCCCAGGCGGTCGGCATGGGCAAGGCGCTAGCGGAGGCCTTTCCGGCCGCGCGAGCGGTGTTCGACGAGGTCGACGCGGCGCTCGGTGAAAAGCTGACAGCCATCATTTGGGACGGCCCGGCCGAGACCTTGCAACTCACCGAAAATGCCCAGCCGGCGCTGATGGCGGTTTCGCTGGCGACTCTGCGGGTGCTGGAGACGGAGGCCGGATTCTCGGTCGGACGGGACGCCGCCTTCGTGGCCGGGCATTCGCTCGGAGAATATTCCGCGCTGGCCGCCGCCGGCAGCCTCAGCGTCAGCGATACCGCGCGGTTGTTGCGCGTCCGAGGCCTTGCCATGCAAAAGGCGGTGCCGGTGGGGGCCGGCGCCATGGCGGCGCTGCTCGGTCTCGACTATGAGGCGGCGGTGGCGGTTGCGAACGAGGCCGCGCAGGGCCAGGTCTGTCAGGCGGCCAACGACAACGGCGGCGGGCAGGTCGTGGTCTCCGGCGACAAGGCGGCTGTCGAGCGCGCGCTGGAGATCGCCAGGACCAGGGGCGCCAAGCGTGCCATGCTGCTGCCGGTGTCAGCGCCGTTTCATTGTCGGCTGATGCAGCCTGCCGCCGACGCGATGGCGGAAGCGCTTGCCGGTGTCACCATCAGGCGACCGGCGTCGCCGCTGTTGTCGAATGTGTTGGCCGCGCCGATCACGGAGCCAGACGAAATCCGCCGCCGCCTGATCGAACAGGTCACGGGAACGGTGCGCTGGCGCGAGTCGGTCGCTTACATGGCGAGCCACGGGGTCACGAGGTTTTTCGAAATCGGCGCGGGCAAGGTGCTCAGCGGGCTGGTCAAGCGTATCGCCGACGGCGCTGTCGGAATTTCAGTCGGCGGGCCTAATGATATTGCGCCGGCGAAAGACGCGCTCGTTGCCGCGCAGACGGCCTGAGCGGGGGGAGACATGATGTTCGATCTCACTGGCAGAACGGCGCTCATCACTGGCGCAACCGGGGGTATCGGTGGTGCGATCGCGCAGGCGCTGCATGCGCAAGGCGCGACGGTAGCCATTTCCGGAACGCGGCGCGAGGCGCTGGACACGCTTGCCGCCAAATTGGGCGAGCGGGCTCATGTGCTGCCTTGCAATCTCTCTGATACCGCGGAGGTCGAGGCGCTGGTGCCGTCCGCGGAAAAAGCCATGGGCCAGGTCGATATTCTCGTCGCCAATGCCGGTATCACTCGGGATAATCTGTTTGTGCAACTGCGCGACGAGGACTGGGACGAGGTCATCAAGGTCAATCTGACGGCGACCTTCCGTCTGGCACGCGCCGCGACCAAGCTGATGATGCGCAAGCGTTTCGGGCGGATAATCGCGATCACGTCCGTCGTCGGCGTCACCGGCAATCCGGGCCAGGGCAACTACACCGCATCGAAGGCCGGACTGATCGGCATGATCAAGACGCTGGGCGCGGAATATGCCAAGCGCAATGTCACCGCCAACTGCATCGCCCCTGGATTCATCGCGACCCCGATGACGGATGCGCTCAACGACAAGCAACGCGAAACGATCCTTTCCAAGGTTCCGGCTGCGCGACTCGGAACGCCACAGGACATCGCTGCGGCGGCGGTCTATCTCAGTTCGAACGAAGCGGCGTACGTCACCGGGCAGACCATTCACGTCAATGGCGGAATGGCCATGATCTGAGCCGGTCGCCGGTCCCCTCGGCGAGACGAACGCGCCCCTTGGGACGGCCGATCGAGGCTTATAGTCAAGGCTTGGGAAGTATGATAACCGAACCACCGGCGGATGGGCAAAGAACACCATTGCAGGATATTGAAACCCTGTATATTGGCGGTGCGGAGCCTGCCGTCGTTCGCCGGGTCCGTGTCGGCCATGACGGGGCCAAATCAAGACTATGAGCGATTGCGAAGGAAATCTAACGACCACGATGGCTCGTACGTCTTGGGGTCGGGTCCAATGGAACAAGCACGAGGTTGAACGATGAGTGAGATTGGCGAGCGGGTTAAGAAGATCGTGGTCGAACACCTTGGTGTTGAACCCGAAAAAGTGGTCGACAACGCGAGCTTCATTGACGACCTCGGCGCCGACAGCCTCGATACCGTCGAGCTTGTGATGGCGTTTGAGGAAGAGTTCGGTTGTGAAATTCCTGACGATGCCGCGGAAACGATTCTGACCGTCGGCGACGCGACAAAATTTCTCGAAAAGAACGCGAAAAGCTGACGCCCCCGCGCGGTGCTGACGAAGCCGGATGGGCCGCAGTCGTGCGGCCCATCCGCTTGCCGTCCGGGGTCTCGAATCGTGGGCTGGAGTGGTCGATATGAGGCGGGTTGTCGTCACGGGCCTCGGCATGGTGTCGCCCCTTGGCTGTGGCGTCGAGCCGACCTGGAAACGTATCCTCAACAGCGAGAGCGGCGCGAAGAAGATTGACACGTTCGACGTCTCCGACCTGACCAGCCAGATCGCCTGCGTGATCCCGCGCGGCGACGGCACGGCCGGCACCTTCAACCCCAACCAGTGGATGGAGCCGAAGGATCAGCGCAAGGTCGACGATTTCATCATTTTTGCCATGTGTGCCGCGCGTCAGGCGCTCGATGATGCCAATTGGCATCCGGTCACCGAAGACGATCGATGCGCCACCGGGACCATGATCGGCTCCGGGATCGGCGGCCTGTCGGGCATCGCCGATACTGCGCTGCTCCTGAAGGAGCGCGGACCGCGCAAGGTATCGCCATTCTTCATTCCCGGGCGCCTGATCAATCTCGCCTCGGGCTATGTGTCGATCGAGCATGGCCTCAAGGGTCCCAACCATGCCGTGGTGACTGCTTGTTCGACCGGAGCGCACGCGATCGGCGATGCAAGCCGGCTGATTGCGCTTGGCGATGCCGATGTGATGGTGGCCGGCGGAACCGAATCGCCGATTTGCCGGCTGTCGATGGCGGGTTTTTGCGCGTCTCGCGCCTTATCGACCGCTTTCAACGAAACGCCGGAAAAAGCATCGCGTCCCTATGACAGGGATCGCGACGGCTTCGTGATGGGCGAAGGCGCCGGCATCGTGGTGCTTGAAGAATATCGGCACGCGAAAGATCGCGGAGCAAGAATCTACGCTGAGGTGATCGGCTACGGGCTGTCCGGGGATGCCTATCACATCACGTCGCCGTCGCCGGACGGCGACGGCGCATTCCGCAGCATGAGCGCCGCCATGAAGCGTGCCGGAATTTCCTCTTCCGATATCGACTATATCAACGCGCATGGGACATCGACGCAGGTCGGTGACGAAATCGAACTCGGTGCGGTCGAGCGGCTGCTCGGCAATGCCGCCTCGCGGGTATCGATGTCGTCGACCAAGTCGTCGACGGGACATTTGCTGGGCGCCGCGGGCGCGATCGAGACGATTTTCAGTATCCTGGCGATTCGCGATAACATCGCGCCGCCGACGATAAATCTTGAGAATCCGTCGGTGCAAACGGCGATCGATCTCGTGCCGCAAACGCCGCGTAAACGTGAAATCAACGTCGCGCTGTCGAATTCGTTCGGTTTTGGGGGCACCAACGCGTCCGTGATCGTGCAGCGCGTGGCCAACTGACGCGTTCTATCAAACTAGAAGTCCACCGTTTCGCCGTATTCGATGATAATTTCTAGATGCGGGCGCAGACTACCGGCCGGCGCGGCAGTTTTGCGGGGCCACGATTGAACCGACAGGATTCAGGTTGCATCGATGAGTGAGAGGCCGCCCATTTCGCCACGGAGTCCGCGCGCTGCGCTGGAGCCCGAGCAGGTTCCGCCGCCGCCGAAGCGATCGGAGCGCGCCCGCAACCCATTCGTCATTGTCGGCAACGCGATTATCACCATCGTGCTGGTCTTGATGATCGGCGTCGGCGGGGCGTACATCTACGGCAAGCAGAAGATCGAGGCTCCCGGCCCGTTGCAGGAGGATAAGGTCGTCAACATTCCGGCGCGGGCGGGGATGACCGACATTGCCGATATTCTGCAGCGTGAAGGCGTGATCGACAACAACCGCTGGGCGTTCATCGGCAGCGTGTTTGCGCTGAAGGCGCGTTCTGAGCTCAAGCCCGGCGAATATTCGTTTCAGAAGAACGCCAGTCTGCGTGATGTCATCGGCACCATGGTGGAAGGCAAGGTGGTTCAGCACGCCGTCACGATTCCTGAAGGCTTGACCTCCGAACAGATCGTCGCCCGGCTTTCCGACAACGATATTTTCTCCGGTTCCGTGCGCGAGGTGCCGCGCGAAGGCACGCTATTGCCGGAAACCTACAAATTCCCGCGCGGCACTCCGCGTGATCAGGTGATTGCGCGCATGCAGCAGGCGCAGAAGCGCGTGCTGGCTGAAATCTGGGAGCGCCGCAATCCGGATATCCCGATCAAGACGCCGGAGCAACTGGTGACGTTGGCCTCGATCGTCGAGAAGGAAACCGGCAAGCCCGACGAGCGCAGCCGGGTTGCCGCGGTATTTGTCAATCGGTTGCGACAGAAGATAAAGCTGCAATCGGATCCGACCATCATCTACGGACTGGTCGGCGGCAAGGGAACGCTGGGTCGTCCGATCAAGCGCAGCGAAATCCAGCAGCCCTCGCCATACAATACCTATGTGGTCGACGGACTTCCCCCTGGACCGATCGCCAACCCGGGGCGCGCCTCTCTGGAAGCGGCTGCCAACCCCGCACGAACGCGCGATCTGTTCTTCGTCGCCGATGGTACCGGTGGCCATGCCTTTAGCGACACTTACGACGTGCACCAGAAAAACGTCGCCAAGCTTCGGACGATGGAAAAGCAGATCCAGAACGATACGGTCGAACCGGCCGACGATCCCGCGCCGGCCGCGGCAGGCGACGCCGCCCCACCCGCGACGACGGCAAGGCCGGTCCCGGCCAAAAAGCCGTCGCGTCCGGCCCGGCAGGGCGCGGCACAGTCGAGCATGTCGCGCCGGGTGGTTCAGCAATAGCCTTTTCAGGCCGCACGCCGGCACCAAAATTCCACCTGGCGCGGGACCACGCCTGAGGTTTGACTTGTGCCTGTCCTGGCCGCAAAACCGGTATCCACTTTTCCCGAATGCGCGCTAAACTCGCGCAGTTCTCGCTTTCGAATCTCAAGCCCGTACCCTTATCGGAGAATTTCACGCGATGGCCCTGTCGAGCATGACCGGCTTTGCCCGAAGCCACGGCGCCAGCGGACCGTACGCGTTCGAATGGGAGCTGAAGTCGGTCAACGCCAAGGGCTTCGACCTTCGCATGCGGCTGCCGCCCGGATGGGACGACCTGGAGGCACTTGCGAAAAAGCGTGCCGGTGAAGTGCTGTCGCGGGGCACGGTGTACGCCAATTTGACCGTCAAGCGCGCCAACGCAGCGTCGACAATTCGAATCAATGAAGAGGTTCTGGCGTCGGTCGTGAGGGTTGCAGGCGTGCTCGCCGGCAGGATCGACGCGGTGGCGCCGAGCATCGACGGGCTCTTGGCCATCAAGGGCGTCATCGAAGTGGTCGAGCCGGAAAGCGACGAGGCGGAAGACGTGGCCGCGAGGGCCGCCGCAGCAGCGGCGTTCGAGCAGGCGCTCGCCAATCTCGTTGAGATGCGTCAGCGCGAGGGCGTCACGCTCGGACAGATCCTGTCGCAGCGAATGGACGAGATCGAGCGGCTGGCGAAGAAGGCCGAGGCGGCGCCCGGCCGCAAGCCCGACGCGATCAAGGCGCGGCTCGCCGAGCAGATCGCCGCGTTGCTCGGCTCATCCGACCGGTTCGATCCTGATCGGCTCAATCAGGAAGCGCTTCTGATCGCTGCCAAGGCCGACATTCGGGAAGAACTCGATCGAATCGCCTCGCACGTCGCGCAGGCCCGCGCAATGATCGGCAAGGGCGGGCCGGTCGGACGGCGGCTTGATTTCCTGGCACAGGAATTCAATCGGGAGGTCAATACCTGCTGCTCCAAGTCCAACGATCTCGAGTTGACCAATACCGGCCTCGAAATGAAGAACGTGGTGGAGCAGTTCCGCGAACAGGTCCAGAATCTGGAGTGATGCATGGCGGCGGACGGCCACGGCTTTGACGGGGTTGAGCGGCGCGGGCTGATGTTCGTGCTGTCGTCGCCATCGGGCGCGGGAAAGACCACGCTCTCGCGCCTTTTGATCGAGCGAATGCCCGGCCTGAAGATGTCGGTGTCGGCGACGACGCGGCCGATGCGGCCCGGTGAGGTCGACGGCCGCGACTACCTGTTTGTCGACAAATCCAGCTTCGAACAGATGGTAACGCGCGACGAACTGCTCGAATGGGCCACCGTGTTCGACAATCGCTACGGCACTCCGCGGGCGCCGGTCGAAGCAGCGCTGTCGGCGGGGCAGGATGTGCTGTTCGACATCGACTGGCAAGGCACCCAGCAACTGCGGGAAAAGGCCCGGGCGGACGTAGTCAGCGTGTTTATCCTGCCTCCGTCGGTGGCCGATCTTGAAAAGCGGCTTCATACCCGTGCACAGGACAGCGATGCGGTGATACGCGGGCGCATGAGCCGCGCGACGCATGAATTGAGCCATTGGGCGGAGTACGATTATATCGTCATCAACCACGAGATCGACGAAGCGTTCGCCGAGGTGCAGTCGATCCTGAAGGCCGAGCGTCTTAAGCGCGAGCGCCGTACCGGTTTGACGGCGTTCGTGCGGGAGCTGCAGCGGCAACTGGAGAAATAACCCGGCGTCAGGTTGGCGCTCGCCCGGATATCCGGGAGAAAAATTCCGCAGCCCGCTCGTTCGGATCATTGGCTCCGCCAGGGCTACGCAAGGATTGGGTCCGGTGCCGGAGAATGCCGGTGCCCGGGTAGTTCGATAGAACAATGCGGTCGTCATCCGTCGATTCCCGGATCGGGTCCCGGCGCGCTCGATTGTCGCCCCGTCGAGGGTGTGGCGCGCGGCCAAATTTGAAGATGAGGCTTGCCGTGATTCCGGCGAGCACCAGGGCGCCAACAATCGCGACCAACAGCGTCGGAATCGAGCCGGGCCGGCTTTGCGATGACGAATCCGCGGTCGCCAGAGTAACGGTGGCAACCGCCGGGGGCGGTGCGGCTATTGCATTTGCAGGCGTGTTTGCCGCCAGACGGCCGGTCGCCGGTCCTGGACCGGATGCCGGGCTGACGTCCGACGGGGCGGGCCAGCGCGAAGCCACGACGGATAATGCCGCGTTCGCATCCGGAGCATCCGCGCGCGGGATATCGTTCGATCCTGCTGCATTCGCCGGCAAAGCTGAATTCGGCGCCTCGTTGCGGCCGGCCTGCGCGGGCAGCTCGGCGCGGGCGTTGGCCACCGATTGTTGCATTGCCGTGCCGGTTTCCGGCGAAAGCGGATTTTCCGATGGCGAGGGATTCTGGGGAGTCGCGCGCGAAAGCTTGTCGCGCTCCTCGCCCAGATACCAGCAATGGCGCTTGGTGGTACGCTCGATGCGGTAGTACCAATGGCCGCCCGCGGGCGTCTGGCCTTTCGGACCGGAAAGGCAATCATCGGCCGCGACCGTGGCGCTGTGCGATATTGTTGTGAGCGGGGCGCCCGCGAGAATGCTGGCGAAGATGGCTGACGCGAATTTCGCAGTTCGGTTAGGCATGAGCGTCTCCTACGCAATACATTGCACGCCAAATCTCCACAAAAACTTGGGTCGCAATGCGCCGCAAATCCGGACGGCATGGGGCTTAATTCGGGCTTGCCGTCGTTGCCCGGGGGCAGGCGACGGATTGAGAAAGGCAGCCCTGGGGCCACCTGGAAGCGATGTCCTGGTTGATAAATCCGAGCGCCGCCATGTCGGCCGCGGGGCCGGCTGGATTGACCAGCAACAGCCCTTCGTCGCGTTAGATCAGGCGCCTGATCTAAACGGTACCTGCCGAACAGGCCGATGCGGGACCGCTACAGGGCGTGGTGGTCCCTGTCTTGATTTCGGTGCCCGTGGCGCCGGCGCGGTATTGCTTCTGGGCAAGGGCCGGCGTCGTGGCGACGGCTGGCGCAGTGCAGCCGCCAAGGCGCCAATGTTGAATGAATTCGGGAGGCCATGAAAGTCTCCTCGGCGAGACGACTAAACCCCGCCGCCTTCAGTTTTTCAGCACGATGCGCCCGACGACCTTTCCGGCCCGCAAGGCGTCGATCCATTTCTGGACATCGGCCATCGGCTCCTCCTTCATCGGCGTCGGTTTGATTTTCCCGGCGCGTGCCAGGGCCATCAGCTCATGCGCCTCGGCCAGCGTTCCCACCATGAAGCCTTCGATGGTCATGCGCTTGTAGATCCATTGTACCATCGGCAGGCTGAAGTTGCCGCCCATCAGTCCGGAAACCACGATCTTGCCGCCGCGCGCGAGCACGGAAACCGCAAAAGCCATCGATTTCTCGTTGCCGGCGAAATCGACGATTTCGTCAAAGCCGCCTTCGGTTTCCCTGATGATGCGCTTGACCACGTCTGCTTCCGAGGGATCGTAGGCGACATCGGCGCCGTTCTGCATCGCCGTTTCGCGCGCGGCGGGACTCAAATCCGCCACCGAGATCTTTTGCTTGAACATGGCATGGGCAAAAGCCAGCCCCATCATGCCGACGCCGCCGAGGCCGATCAACAGCAGGTTGCGCTGCCGCGGCCGATCGACCAGACGCTTCAGCGCGCCATAGGCGGTCACACCGGAGCACATCAGGGTCGCCGCCTGATTGACCGGCAGCGGATCGTAATCCAGCAGGTATTTTGCATCGGGCACCAATACATGGCTTGCAAAGCCGCCATCGATGGCGACGCCGAGAAATCGCTGCTTGGCGCAGAGATTTTCGTCGCCCGCGAGACAGTCGCGGCATTGGCCGCAGCCGATCCACGGGAATACCGCCCGCTTTGCGCCGATCAGGTCCTTCGAGACGTCGGGGCCGACTTCCTCGACGATTCCCGCAATTTCGTGTCCCAGCGTGAACGGCAGCGTCATGCCTCGCGTGGTGTCGAGCTTTTTGCCGCCGCCGAGATCGGCGTAGCCATCCTGGATGTGAAGGTCGGAATGGCACAGTCCGCAGCGCTCGATCCGGACCAGCACTTCTTTGCCTTGCGGCTTCGGTGTATCGATGATGGTTTCGCACAGCGGCGCATCGAATTTGACAAGCGACTGACGACGCATGAGCGCCATGGCGTTTTCTCCTCGGGGACGTTCAACCTGTGCTGCGTATATTGGTCAATTCCCGGGCCATGGCAACAAAGCCGCCAACCGGAATGGTTTCGGCGCGCCGCGTCAAATCGACGTGGGCTGCCGCGGCCAGCCGGGCCGGATCGACCGCCAGCGACTTTAGACTTTGCCGCAGCATTTTGCGCCGCTGGCCGAATGCCGCCGCTGCCACTTGCTCCAGCGCGCGACGGTCGCACGCCTCCGGGGCCGGCCGGGGTACCAGTCGCACCACCGACGAGGTGACCTTGGGCTGCGGCACGAAGGCGGCCGGAGAAATATCGAACAGGATTTTGGTCTCGGCGCGCCAGTTCGCGAGCACGCCCAACCGCCCATAGGCTTCGTCGTTCTCGCGCGCGACGATACGTTCGGCCACTTCACGCTGGAACATCAGCACCATCATGTCGTACCAGGGCGGCCACGGTTCGATCGACAGCCAGTCGATCAACAGCGCGGTCGCGATGTTGTAGGGCAGGTTGGCGACGATTTTCGCGCGGGTGGCCCCCAGCAGCGGCCGCGGATCGAAATGCTGCGCGTCGGCGCAGACGATCTCCAGGCGTCCCGGATATCGCCTTGAAATCTCCTCGAGGGCCGGAATGGCGCGCTGGTCGCGCTCCACCGCGATCACGTGTCGCGCGCCCGATGCCAGCAACGCCCGCGTCAGCCCACCGGGGCCGGGGCCAATCTCTACGACGGTTGCATCTTCAAGGGGCCCTGCCGCGCGCGCGATCCGCGCGGTAAGGTTGAGGTCGAGCAAAAAATTCTGGCCGAGCGATTTGCGCGCTGACAGCGCATGTTGGCGAATGACCTCGCGAAGCGGCGGCAGGTCATCGATCGCGCTCATGCCGGCTGCGCTGTCGCCATGCGGGCCGCCAGCCGCAGCGCTGCGATCAAACTCGATGGATTCGCCTTGCCGGTTCCGGCGATGTCAAAGGCCGTGCCATGATCGGGCGATGTCCGAATGAAGGGCAATCCCAGCGTCACGTTGACGGCATCCTCGAATGCCAGTGTCTTGATCGGGATCAGCGCCTGGTCGTGATACATGCAGATCGCGCAATCATAGGTCTTGCGCGCCGCCTCGTGGAACATGGTGTCCGCCGGCAGCGGCCCCGCGATCTCGATGCCTTCGCCGCGCAGGATGTCGACCGCGGGCGCCACGATGGTCTTTTCCTCGGTACCGAGGGAGCCGTCTTCGCCGGCATGCGGATTAAGACCGGATACGGCGAGGCGCGGATTGGCCAGGCCGAAGCGGGCTTTCAAAGCCGCGACCACAATTCGGGCCGTCGTGACGATCAGCTCAGTTGAAAGCTGCGCGATCGCGTCACGCAGCGAAACATGGATCGTCACGGGTACCACGGCGAGGGCAGGGGACCACAGCATCATGACCGGTTGCGGCGAATGACCCCCGCTCGCCGCGAGCTCGGCGAGATACTCGGTATGACCGGGGTGCCGGAACCCGGCCCGATAGAGAACGCTCTTGGCGATCGGATTGGTTACGACCGCGCCGGCTCGTCCGGCGATGACATCGGCGACCGCCTGGCGAATCGAGGCCACGGCGGCGCCGGCACTGGTGCCGTCAGGCATGCCGGGGCGCGCTGCCGCCGGGTGGCCGGTGGCGACCACGGGCAGAGCGTCCGCGAATGCGTCGCATGCCTTCTCCGCGCGAACCTCGGCGAGCCTGAGATCGAGTCCAAGCGCCTTTGCCCGGCGACTGAGGAAGTCGGGATCGCCGAGCAGGTAAAACGCCGGGAGCTTCAGCTCGTCGCGGCGGAGCCAGGCCTGGATGGTGATGTCGGGCCCGATGCCTGCGGGTTCGCCTGATGTCAGCGCGAGAGGCTTTGCCATACGTCAGCGATATTCGATCATCGCTGCTCTGCGGGATTCCTGCAGGTACGATTTCGACTTTGCCTCGTATTTTTCAGTATACATCTTTTCCCGGATCTCTTTCTTTCTCGGCGTGTCGACCGTGGTCGGGTCTCTCGCGCACAGCGCAACCATCTCCACTCCCTGCTTGGTCACCTCGGGCGGGGTCAAATGGCCGACCGGAGTGCTGTCGAGCACTTCGCGAAGCGGCGCGGGTATATCGGCCGAAGTTTTGATCACGGCCTCGCGTATCGCCGCGTTTTGCATCGACTTGAAGAACGCGTTCGCCTCGGCGCAGGTCTGTATGCGTCCGCGCAGAGCCTCGGCCTCCTTTTTTCTTGTTTCGATGGCGTCGGGCGGAGATCCTCGTGGGACGATCAACACGATAGGCTGCATCTTGTATTCGAAGCTCTGGGTATCCGGCTTCTCATCGCCGCCCTTCTCCTGGACGGCGGCGGCAACCTCCTTTTCGCTGACCTGGAGGCTCTCCTTGAACCGGCCGCGGACCAGATTGGACCAAACCATATCGGCCTTCACGCGCGATTTCAGCGTGTCAGGGCGAATGCCCTGGCTTTCCAGGGACTTCGTCAGTTGGTCGGTCGTGATTCGCATTCGCGTGGCCATCGCGCCGTAGGACTGATCGACATCGGCGGCCGAAGGGTCGATACCGAATTTTTTCCCCTCCCTGATCTTGACCTTTTCGTCGATCAGCTCGTCGATCACCTGCTGTCGGTCCGCAGGCTTGTGGGTGGTTAGCGTCACCAGCTTGCCGCGCTGCTCGATATCGTAATTGGTGATGGGCTCGCCGTTGACCATAACGGCGACCTGCGCATGCGCCGGCGACCCGCATCCGATCAGGGCCAGGGTCGCAGCGCAACCCAGGATGAGAGCCGAAAGCCGACGGAACAATCTGGTGGTCATGGTCATATCGCTACGTTAGCCGATCCTGGTTGAGGGCAACGCTGCGCCAGGTATTCATCCTCAAGGAACATGCCCGGTTCCGGTCTTATTGCGTCGCCGAATTGGTATTGGCAAGGGTTCGCAGGCCGAGTTGCAGCATAAAAGCGTGGCCGAGTATTGGCGGCGAAGTCGG
>JBAVEE010000497.1:0-7950 GCA_049587575.1 Bradyrhizobium sp. | reverse complement strand
TGACTGCGGCCTCGTCGGTGACGTCAGCGGCGACGGCGATGGCCCTGGCGCCGCCCGGCTTGAGATCGGCCACCGCGGCGTTCGACTTCGCCTCATTGCGCCCGACGATCGCGATATCGGCGCCGGCGTCGGCAAGCCCGCGGGCCATGCCGAGGCCGATGCCGCCATTGCCGCCGGTGACAATCGCGACCTTGCCGCGGAGATCGAACAGTTGCGGGGTCATGGTTGATGTCCGATTTGCCTTCGCGCCGTGTCCACCGGCTGAAATTTCAATTTCGTGTCGAACGGGGTGGGCACGCTTCGCTTTATCCAGCCTGCGAATTACAAACTTAGCGCTTGCTCTGCCAGATCAGGATCAGGCCGAGGGCGGCGAGCGCCGCGCCGTATCCGGCCCACTGCAGTTGCCTGATCATGAAGCTCGATCGCGGCCAAGTGATCATGCCGGTGCCCTGACCGATCCAGAGCAGCCCGATGGCGAGCGCGAGCAGGCCCAGGATCAGGAGCAAATTACGCATGGGGTTTCCTCTATTGGCAATTTGTTTTTTCCGTCCGCGATCAATTCCCGGACGCTTTGCGGTTGGTCCACGGCCGTTGGAGCCCCTCGCGATGCCGGAGCGTAGCTTTCGATCGAATGCAATGCCAGCCATGTCGGCAAGGCTTCTCGCGATGCCGGGTAGCGTCAGCCGCATCAGACGTTCGGGGGGCCAGCGAGTTTCACGAAGGCCGGTTAGTTTTACTGCGTCACGAGCTGACTAAATCCTCATGGTGAGGAGGCGGGCAAGCGCCGTCTCGAACCATGAGGCCGCCGTAGGTATTTCCCGGGCCACATCCTTCGAGACGCTTGCTGCGCAAGCTCCTCAGGATGAGGTGATAAAGCCGGGTATGACGCAGTAGGATTGGCCGTGGTCCGGAGCGAATCCCGTCGGGGCGTGGCCGCCGCTTGAATGCAGCAGCGATGAGATTGAGACGCAAAAAAGCCCCGGACCATGCCGGGGCTTTTGTGTTGCTGATTCAGCAGAGATCAGTACTTCGAGACCACCGGGCCGGTCCAGTTGAAGCGATAAACCAGCGACGTGCTGACGGTCTCGTTCCAAGTCTTAAAGGTGGGAGAAGTAGCGGCCGGCAAGCCGGTCGCGATAACAGTTTCCGGAAGGGTAACGCTGCCATAGTAGGCGGCGCGGTACTCGGTCTTCATGAACAAGCCCGGAATATTAATTCCGAAGATGTCGAGATTGTTCTCGACGCCGCCGCCGATAAAGAAACCGTTACGGCTGAAGGAGTCCGTCGTAGCGACCGCCGGGCCGCCAAAACTCACGCTCGAAAGAGAGGAGCCGGACCATTGCGAGCCGGAATAGCCGCCATTTACGTAGGAAAGCACATTCGGGGCAACCAGGTAGCCCAACCTCACGCCAGCCGCATAGCTGGTCCTAAGCGTCTCCGAGCCCGCCAAACTGGCAAACGTATCGCTAACATTGCCACGAATGCTTCCGAACTGGCCGTCGGCCAGTATGCCGGCTACCCAGCTGCCGTTGAACTGCCAGTCGTATCCGGCGCCGACGGTCCCGAACCAGCCGCTTCCACCATTCCGCTGACCAGTGCCGAGGGGAACCAGAGTAGTCGTGGATACCGTGCCGTTGTCAGCATTCCACAACCCGCCGCCGGCACCGCCGAAGATGTAGAAGCCGGTCCAGCTTGGAGCCGGCGCGACATAGGCGGGAGCCTTGGAATAGTTCCGGGCAGGGAGGTCAGCCGCTAGAGCCGATCCCGAGAACGCGGCGACCGCCGTCAGAGCCAGCACCAATTTCTTCATTTTCAGTTCCTCAGTAACTTTAGCGCTCGGAGCCGATCGCGCGACAAGGGGGGTAAGGTGCGATGATTCCCAAAATCTGTTGCTGCAATATAGCCGGTCTCGCCCAAAATGCTGTTGCCGGGGGGGCACACTCGCCGGAAAACGGGCGGGCCGCGACGCTCAAAAAAGGCCGGAAACGCTTTAAATTGGCGCTTTTCGGAGATGAATCGGGCCTTTCCGGGTCCCCGGGGGACGGCTGCCTCCTAGACGTCCAGCAGATCCTCGCTGGCGAACTCCGCCTTGTCGGAAATGAAGGCAAAGCGGGCTTCAGCCTTGGTGCCCATCAGGCGCTCGACTGAATCGGCGGTGCCTTCGCGGTCTTCGGTCAGAAGCACCACCCGCAGCAAGGTGCGCTTGGCCGGATCCATCGTGGTCTCTTTCAATTGCGCCGGCATCATCTCGCCGAGGCCCTTGAAACGACCCACATCGACTTTGGCGTTGGCGTTGAATTCGCTCTTCAGCAGGGCTTCCCGGTGGGCCTCGTCGCGGGCGTAGACCGTCTTGCTGCCGTGCGTCAGGCGGTAGAGCGGCGGCACCGCGAGATAGAGGTGACCCTGGTCGATCAAGGGTTGCATCGTTCGGTAGAAAAAGGTGATCAGGAGCGAAGCGATATGGGCGCCGTCGACGTCGGCATCGGTCATGATGATGATGCGGGCGTAACGCAAATCCTCCTCGCGATAGTGCGCCCCGGTGCCGCAGCCGATCGCCTGCATCAGGTCGGCGAGCTGCGCGTTGGCGGTGAGCTTGTCCTTGGTGGCGGAAGCGACATTGAGGATCTTTCCGCGCAACGGAAGGATCGCCTGGGTCTTGCGGTCGCGCGCCTGTTTGGCGCTGCCGCCGGCCGAGTCACCCTCGACGATGAACAGTTCGCTTCCTTCGGCCGCCGTGTTGGTGCAGTCGGCGAGCTTGCCCGGCAGACGCAGCTTCTTGACGGCGGTCTTGCGCGAAATCTCCTTTTCGGCGCGGCGGCGCAGCCGCTCGTCGGCGCGCTCGATCACGAAATCCAGCAGCTTGTTGGCCTGCAGGGGATTGCCGGACAACCAGTGGTCGAACGGATCCTTGATGGCCTGCTCGACGATGCGCTGGGCCTCGGCGGTCGCGAGGCGGTCCTTGGTCTGGCCCTGGAATTCCGGCTCACGGACGAACACGCTGAGCATCACCGCCGCGCCCACCATGACGTCCTCGGACGTGATGGAGGAGGCGCGCTTGCCCTGGCCGACGCGTTCGGCGTGATCCTTCAAGCCGCGCAACAGCGCGCTGCGCATGCCGGATTCGTGGGTGCCGCCGTCTTGCGTCGGTACGGTGTTGCAATAGGAGGACAGGAAGCCGTCGGCATCGGCGGTCCAGGCCACCGCCCATTCGCAGGCGCCGTGGGCGCCGACGCGCCCCGATTTGCCGGAGAAGATATCCGGATGCACCAGCGTATCGGTGTGGATCGCCGCCGCCAGATAATCCTTCAGCCCGCCCGGGAAGTGAAAGCTGTCCTCGGCCGGTACGTCCTCGAGGCCCTTCAGCAGCGCCGGGTCGCAGCGCCAGCGGATCTCGACGCCGCCGAACAGATAGGCCTTGGAGCGGGCCATCTTGAACAGTCGCTGCGGCTTGAAGGTGGCCTTGGCACCGAAAATGTCGGTATCCGGCTTGAAGCGAATTCTGGTGCCGCGGCGGTTGTTGATTTTGCCGAGGTCTTCGAGCTTGCCCTTGGGGTGGCCGCGCTCGAACGCCATTCGGTAGAGCTTCTGGCTGCGCGCAACCTCGACCTCGAGCCGCGAGGACAGTGCGTTCACCACCGAGACGCCGACACCGTGCAGGCCGCCCGAGGTCTCGTAGACCTTGGAGTCGAACTTGCCGCCGGAATGCAGCGTGCACATGATGACTTCCAGCGCGGATTTTTTCGGGAATTTCGGATGCGGATCGACCGGAATGCCGCGGCCATTGTCGGTGACGGTCAGAAATCCGTCGGCGCCCAGTTCCACCTCGATGAAGGTGGCATGGCCCGCCAGCGCCTCGTCCATCGAATTGTCGATGACTTCGGCGAACAGGTGATGGAGCGCCTTTTCGTCGGTGCCGCCGATATACATGCCGGGCCGGCGCCGTACCGGCTCGAGGCCCTCGAGGACTTCGATGTCCCGCGCGGTATAGCCGGCCTCCGCGCTGGTGGAGCGCGACGCGACCTTGAGCGGCGCTCTTCCCTTCGGTTCGGAGGCGCCGAACAGGTCGCGGGCGGGTTTCGTTTTGGCTATTGACTTCAATTGTTTGGACATAATTCTTCATGTGTTTCGCGCAGTGAGGGCGCGGCGAATCGATTTCCCTGACTATGCCACGGATGAGCTTAAAAAGTGACGGCTGGGCGCCCAGAGGCAAGGGCGGCTTCGGTCGCGAAGAAGCCGGGTTCCGGTTACGCGCGCGACGTCCGGAACACGATGACGGCGAAAAGCGCCATCGCGGCGACCGCGATCAACGACCCCACAATCGGTGCTGCGATGAAGGAGGCGCCCTTCAGGACCACGATCGCAACGCCCGCCGGAAACAGGATTGCCCCGGCGATATGGAGCCAGCCCTGCACTTTCGCGAGCGTGCTGTTTCCGGCCGCGGGAACCAGCCGGTAATACAGTCCGAACAGGAACAACAGGACGCCGCCGACCAGATTGAGATGCGCATGCGCCGGCGCCAGCGCGAAATTCTGCTGAACCCCCATCGCGATTCCCGCGAGCATGCCGACCAGCAGAACCACGACGCCGATGCACATCATCAATGATCCGATCATAAGTCCTGCCTTTGTTTGCTCGCGGGGGAGTTGAAAGCGGTTGCGAGGGAGCCTGAGCTCACGCGTCGCATCTGCCATTGTGACTTGATGTCGTGGAACGGGCCAGCTTAAACAGGATAATTGCTGTGGAAAGGCCGTTTGGAATGGAAGATATCACGCGCGCGCTCGCCGATTTCGTGCGCGACCATCAGGCATGGGCCCCTCCGATCGTCCTGCTGCTGGCATTCGGCGAATCCCTTGCCTTCATTTCGCTGTTGGTTCCGGCCTGGGGAGCGCTGGTGGCGATCGGCGCGCTGATCGGCGTCAGCGGCATCAGCTTCTGGCCGGTCTGGTTCGCGGGCGGGATAGGGGCGGCGCTCGGCGACTGGGTCTCCTACTGGTTCGGCTTCAGATACAAGGAGCACGTCGCGCAGATGTGGCCGCTGTCGCGTTTCCCGAAGCTCCTGCCGCGCGGAGAGGCCTTCGTGAAAAAGTGGGGCGTGCCGAGCATTTTCATCGGCCGGTTTTTCGGGCCGTTGCGGGCCTCGGTGCCGCTTGCGGCCGGCATATTCGAGATGCCGTACTGGCGTTTTCAAATCGCCAATTTCCTGTCGGCGTTGGTCTGGTCGGCGGTGCTGCTGCTGTTCGGCGACGTGCTTGCCAGGATCGCGGAATGGCTCTGGCGCGTTGTCTGAAGCCGGCAGCACTGTATTTCCCGGGCCACGGCCGTCTTGACGCCAACCGGGCGCGGCCTTATATGCCGCGGCCATGATCAACGCCGTGACCATCGTCGTCATTGCTCGCCGTCGCCGCACCTCTGCGGTACGGGCGGACATCTGCGTTTAAGATATCGCCTCTGCCGCCGGATACGGTCCGCGGCGTCCCTTTTCCAAAGCAGCGCGATCTGATCCGGTGGCTCCTACGTCAAGCAGGAGTTTGAAATGTATACGCCTCCGATGTTCAGGTCCGATCGCGGCGCCAGCCTTGGCTTCGCGCAGGCACGCGGATTCGGCACGGTTTGCGCATGGAGCGGCAACAAGCCGGTCGCTTCTTCCGTGCCATTCATTCTCACTTCAGCCGACGACGGCACGCCGCTCGCCGCGTTTCACGTCGCGCGCGGTAATCCGCTGGCGGGTTTGGCGGACGGGACGTCCTCCTGGTTGTTGGCGGTGAACGGTGCGGACGCCTACGTTTCGGCGGACTGGTACGCCTCGCCGGATCAGGTGCCGACCTGGCTGTATCAGGCCGCGCATCTGACGGGCCCGGTGCGAAGGCTGTCCGACAGCGAGCTCGGTCCGCATCTGGACATGCTCAGCGCCAAATTCGAAAACTGGCTGGCGCCGAAGCCGCCCTGGACGTCGTCGAAGATGACGGCGGGGCGCCTGGCGGCAATGAAGCAGGCGATCGTCGGGCTGGTGATGACGGTTGAGGAGATCGAGGGCAGTTTCAAGCTCAACCAGCATAAATCAGATGTCGATTACGCTGCGATTGCCTCGGCACTTTTACAGCGTCACGACGAAGCCGCGCAGACGATTGGAAAAGAGATGGTCGCGCTGCGGCCGCACTTGGACTACAAATCATCCACACCTGTCAGTGTATCCGCGGATTGAAGGAACACGTCATGACCCTCTCCGAAACAAGGCAGCCGAAAGGGCAATCCCCGGCCACCGGCGCCACCGCGCGGCCCACGGTGTTCGTCGATGGTGCGGCCGGGACGACGGGCCTTGGTATTCGCGAACGCCTTGGCATGCAGAACGACGTCGTGCTGAAGAGCATCGCCGAGGAAAAGCGCAAGGATGCCCAGGCCAAGCGGGCGTTGATGGAGGAAGTCGACCTCGTCATCCTCTGCTTGCCCGATGAAGCCGCGCGAGAGACAGTTGCGCTGATCGACACTATGGGGGCAGCCGCACCCAAGGTGCTGGACGCATCGACGGCCTTTCGCGTCGCCGCCGATTGGACTTACGGTTTTCCGGAATTGGCGCCGGATCAGGCCGACAAGATAAGGACGGCGCGGAAAGTGTCGAACCCGGGCTGCTATCCGACAGGCGCGGTGGCACTGCTGCGGCCGCTGGTGGATGCCGGGCTGGTGCCGGCAGACTACCCCATCACCATCAATGCGGTGAGCGGCTATTCAGGCGGCGGCAAGTCCATGATCGAAAGTTTCGAAGACGGCACGGCGCCGGCCTTCGAACTCTATGGTCTCGGCTTCGAGCACAAGCACTTGCCGGAAACCCAGCATTACTCAAATCTCGCCCGCAGGCCGATCTTTGTTCCGTCGGTCGGCAATTACCGGCAGGGCATGCTGGTGTCGGTGCCCTTGCACCTGGATACGCTGCCAGGCAAGCCCGGGGCCGCCGACCTCCACGCCACGTTGGCGAAGCGTTACGCCGGGAGCAGCTGCGTCACGGTGATGCCGCTCGATAACGCGGCTGCCAGGAGCGGACGCATCGAACCCGAGGCGCTCAACGAGACCAACATGCTTGAGCTCTATGTCTTTGCGAATCCAAAATTCCCTCAGGCCGTTCTGGTCGCGCGGCTCGATAACCTCGGCAAGGGCGCCTCGGGTGCCGCGGTCCAGAACATGCGGCTGATGCTGGGCTTTGCCGACTGAATCCAGCGAGATCACGCGGTTTCCGTGACGTGGTCAGTTCAGCGGATAAAGTAGAAGGGATTTGGCACTTTGAAGTGGCATCCGGAATGCTCGCCATCGAGGTCGCTGATCTGATCTCCGACATCGGCAATGATCGTGTAGCCCTCGGCTTCGACCTTGGTCCGCTCCGCGGTCTTGAACTCCTGCACTGTCGGCAAGTCGTCCCGGTCGGGGCGTGTTCGAAGCTCGGTCCAGCCTTCAAACCCCGCGTGATCGAGGTTGAGAACGGTTATATCGCGCTGTTTGTCCGGACGGCCGGTGATGAAGATCACCGCAACGCCCTTGGCCTTGGCCGCATCGAACAGCCTCCGCGCCGGTTCGATGGCCTTGGCGCTGCCTTTGAGGATCCATTCGTTGAACCCGCAAGGGCCCGCCGGCAGGACGTCGCACGAGCCACCGGCCATGAAACCGAAATTGTCGGCAAGGATACTTGGCCAGTTGGTGAGTGAGGTCTCGTCGATATCGAGCACCAGTGCGGGCCGCTTCGACTGAGCCGCCTTTTGCTCGATGTATTTCTGCGCCGATTCGAACACCGCCGCGACGTCGATATCGTAGTATTGCTGGTGATACTCGAGAAGCAGGTCCTTGACCGTGTCGATATTGAGCGGCGGCGGAGGCGCGGCGGGGATGTGATTTGGCACCGGGGCAGGGCAGCCTTCGGGAGCGGCCCGCGCGGGATTTGACGCGATCGAAAGCGCCACGACAGCG
>JBAVEE010000496.1:0-9688 GCA_049587575.1 Bradyrhizobium sp. | reverse complement strand
GCCGGAATAGATGCGGCAGAAGGTGATGGTGCCGACGAAGGGATCGTCCATGATCTTGAACGCAAGCAGCGCCAGCGGCTCCTTGTCGTTCGGCAGCCGAACGACCTCGTTGCCGTCTTCATCGATGCCCTTGATGGCGGGCACGTCGACCGGCGACGGCAGATAGTCCACCACCGCGTCGAGCAAGGGCTGCACGCCCTTGTTCTTGAAGGCCGAGCCGCACAGCACCGGGAAGAACGCGCCGGTCAGCACGGCCTTGCGGATCATGCGCTTCAGCGTCGCCTCATCGGGCTCGTTGCCGTCGAGGTAAGCGGCGAGAACCTCATCATCGAGCTCGACCGCGGCCTCCAGCAGTTTCTCGCGATACTCCTTGGCCTTGTCGGCAAGGTCGGCGGGAATGTCGATGTCCTTGAAATTGGCGCCGAGCGCCTCGTCTTCCCAGATCACGCCCTTCATGCGGACGAGATCGACCAGACCCTTGAAATTGTTTTCCGAGCCGATCGGCAACTGGATCGCGATCGGCTTGGCGCCGAGGCGGTCGACGATATCGTCGAGGCACTTATAGAAGTCGGCGCCGGTCTTATCCATCTTGTTGGCGAAAACGATGCGCGGAACCCGGTACTTGTCGCCCTGGCGCCAGACGGTTTCGGTCTGCGGCTCAACGCCCTGGTTGGAATCGAGCACGCACACCGCGCCGTCAAGCACGCGCAAGCTGCGCTCGACTTCGATGGTGAAGTCGACGTGGCCGGGGGTGTCGATGATGTTCAGACGCTTGCCGTTCCAGAACGCGGTGGTCGCGGCGGAGGTGATCGTAATGCCGCGCTCCTGCTCCTGCTCCATCCAGTCCATCGTCGCGGCACCTTCGTGCACTTCGCCGATCTTGTGGCTCTTGCCGGTATAATAAAGGATGCGCTCGGTGGTCGTGGTCTTGCCGGCATCGATATGCGCCATGATACCGAAGTTGCGGTAGTCCTCTATGGCATGAACGCGGGGCATGGTTGTTCCTTAAAATCCGTTGTTTCGCCGTTACCAGCGATAGTGCGAGAAAGCCCGATTGGCTTCCGCCATCCGGTGCACGTCTTCCCGCTTCTTGACGGCGTTCCCCCTGCCATTCGACGCGTCGAGCAACTCGGCCGAAAGCCGCTCCGTCATCGTCTTTTCATTGCGTTCGCGCGCCGCCGTGATGATCCAGCGGATGCCGAGCGCCTGACGGCGCACCGTGCGGACTTCGACCGGAACCTGATAGGTGGCGCCACCGACGCGGCGCGAACGAACTTCGATCGTCGGCATCACGTTTTCCAAAGCCTGCTCGAAAATCGGCAGCGGGCCCTGCTTGATCTTGGCTTCGATCAACTCGAGCGCGCCATAGACGATGGTCTCGGCGGCAGACTTCTTGCCGTCGTACATGATCGAGTTCATGAACTTCGTAATGACGATGTTCCCGAACTTCGGATCCGGATTCACTTCACGCTTTTCAGCAGAATGGCGGCGCGACATCTTGTCTGTTCCCGATTATTTCGGACGCTTCGCGCCGTACTTCGAACGGCGCTGCTTGCGGTTCTTGACGCCCTGCGTATCGAGGACGCCGCGGAGAATGTGGTAGCGCACGCCAGGCAAATCCTTGACGCGGCCGCCGCGGATCATGACCACGGAGTGTTCCTGAAGGTTATGGCCTTCACCGGGAATGTAGCCGATGACTTCGAAACCATTGGTCAGGCGCACCTTGGCGACCTTGCGGAGCGCCGAGTTCGGCTTCTTCGGGGTCGTGGTGTAGACGCGCGTGCACACACCGCGCTTCTGCGGCGACTGCTGCAGCGCCGGCACTTTCTTGCGCGACTTCTGTACGACGCGTGGACTTGCGATCAGCTGGTTGATCGTCGGCATGTCAGCCTTCACCCTTTAGTTCGCGCGAAACCGGGAAACGGCTCCGCAAAATTCGTTCCGGGACCACAGATCCCATCCTGCCGCCTCTCGCGGATCGCCCCGCGCAAAGCGAAATCGCGCCAACCGCTCATCGCTGAGCAGAAAGCGCTTCGACGCCACAGAGGACCGCAGTCGCGATTGATCAGCGTTGGCTGGTCAGTCAGGTACCGAGGTCATGCATCCGATCAATCTCGAGGGAACTTGCCCACGAAAACCAAGATCGTCCTGGCATTGCCTAGCTATAATCGACAGCGTTTGAGCGTCATTCGTCGAGGTTGGTGCCCATCCCGATCCCCCTAAAAAGGGAAGCGAAAGGGTGATCCGTTCCGACGTAAGCGAAGCTCACCGCCTGTCGTTGAGTGCGCGGGTTCTATCGGCGCAGGATGGCCAAGTCAAGGCGAAACGACAGCGGAAGAAGCGCCTGTGCCGCTTGCGGAATTAGTCCACGGCGAGGACTCGATCGGCCCGCCCCAGGCACCGCCTGTCCGGCCAAAGCACCTTAAAAACGATATTTTACCCGGGTATTAATTTGGAAATTACTCTCGGAGGTTGATGGTACTCACGCAGGCAATTTAAAGCTCCGTCAGCTTTCCCTGTTGTCCTTCGGCGGAATCCCACCCATCGGATACACCCGTATGGTTGGACGCGCTTCCGGCGAGGCTCGATGATGGCATTTCGCAGCGGCGGGCCATCGAATCAGCGCAGGACTTCGCGCTCAGTCCTCGTCATCATCGTCGTCGTCGTCCTGATCGGCCGCTTCATGCGGCTTGTGGCTCTGATCGTCCCAGAGTTTCCGATACATGCCGTTGGCTGCGAGCAGCTTGGCATGCGAACCGCGTTCGATCGCCCTGCCGCCTGAAATCACGATGATCTCGTCCATTTCGACCACCGAGGTCAGGCGGTGAGTCGAGAAGATCATGGTTCGGCCCTTGGCCAGTTTCAGCAGGGTCTTGTTGATGGCGGCTTCGGTCGTCTGGTCGAGCGCCGAGGTCGCCTCGTCCAGCAGCAGCACGGACGGATCGCGGACGATGGCGCGCGCGATCGCGATGCGCTGGCGCTGCCCGCCGGACAGCGTGTCGCCGCGCTCGCCGACCGGGGTGTCGTATTTCCGGGGAAGGCTCATGATGTAACGATGGATTTCGGCCTTGCGCGCCGCCTCCTCCACCTCTTTGTCGGTCGCACCTTCCTTGCCGAGGCGGATATTTTCCCGAATCGACATGTTGAACAGCATGTTTTCCTGGAACACCACCGCCATGCTCCTGCGCAGCGACTCGCGGGTCACCTTGCGGATATCGACGCCGTCGATGGTTACGCGCCCTTCGTCCGGAACATAGAGGCGAAGAATCAGATTGAGGAGCGTGCTCTTCCCGGAACCGCTGGGGCCGACGATGGCGATGCTCTTTCCGACATTGAGCTTGAGACTGAGATTGTCGAGAACCGGCACCTGGCTGCCTTCGTACCGGAACGTCACGCGATCGAAGGTGATGTCGTTGGTGATACGCGGCAGATCCGGCGCGCCGGGGCGATCGGCGCCGCGGGTCGGCTCGTCCAGCATCTCCTGAATGTGGCGCACCGCGGCCGCCGACTGGATCGAGACCGGGATGAAATGCATGATGTGGGCGATGTTGTAGGAAACCTCCCAGAACGCGCTTTCGAACGTCACGAAGGTTCCGATCGTGATCTGGCCCTTGGTGGCGAGATAGGCGCCGAGCGCCAGCACCACGAGATGCAGCAACAGCACCGAGATCGTGACGGTGCGCTCGACCATGGTCGACAGGAACGCCGCCGAGGCGATCTTCCGGCGCGCCTCGTCGTTGCGCACGGTGAACCAGCCGAGCATCCGGCGCTGCAGCATGAACGCCTTGACCACCGCCTGCGTGGCGACGTTTTCCTGCACCATGCCGAGCAGCGCGGATTCATTGAGCTTTTGCTCGTAATTCGCCTGCACCGCCTTCGGCGTCAGGATCCGCGGGCCGATCAGCGTGATCGGGAACACCAGGAGCGAGATGACGGCGAGGTGCCAGTTCAGGAACAGCATCAGGATGATGCCCGCGATCAATTCGAAGAACGGCAGCGCCGCGCTGTTGGCAAACCCCTTGATCGACCCCTCGAAGGCGGACATGTCGACCGAAAACCGCGACAGAATCTCGCCGCGCTTGGTGCGGGCGAAGAAGGCCGAGGGCAAATTCTGGACGTGCTCGAACAGCAGCGTGCGCACGTCCGAAATCAGGGAGGCCGCCAGTTTGGCGTCCCACCGCTCGTACCAGACCGCGATAATCGAGGTGAAGATTCCGGCGGCCGCCAGCACCGAGAGAATCTCGATCAGCGCTTCAAAATCCTCTTCGCCGAGCGCGTCATCGATCAGAAATTTCAGGCTCAGCGGCATGACGACGTTGAACAGCGTCTCGACCAGGACGCCGAGGCTGACAAATGCCAGTATTTTCTTGTAGTTCTTCAGGAATGGTTTGACGAACGCATAGATCGTCGCCAGCGCGCCGGCGGCTTCCTTCGCGGTAAAGACAACGAGATCCTCATCCTCCTCGTCGTCTTCAAGCTCGAACTCGTCATCATCCTCTTCGTCGTCGTCGGGCGGAGGCGCCGTCTTGTCGCCTGCCCCTCGAACGGCGGCGTCGACCAACGGCTTTTCATCGGCCTCGGGCGCAACGGGATCGTCCGCGGAAGCGGTTATCCGATCATCCGGCGATGGAGGTTTGGACGCCATGAAACCAACCGATGCTGCACGGCCGGCATGACCGCAAAATCGAGGGAGGTAGCGGAAGGCGCCACCCTATCGATCCTATGCGATTGGCGCGCGTTCAGCAAAATAATTGGAGCTAGCGGGACTCTCGCCTGGAGCATTCTCGAGCGTAGCATTCCCCCGACATGATCCGGGGGGCTACCGGCTCGCGCAAGGAAAACGCGTCAAAAAACATCTAGTCCTCGGCTGCGACCTTATCGAAGAAGGAGTAACGCAGACTGTCGGAGTCCGCGTACCACTGACCGGGCCCCTTGTTGGCGGCAAGCGTCGCCGTCCACAGCGCGTCGGTGCAGTCGCGGCGATGCATCGAGAGATCGAATCCGTTGCTGAAAAACAGCTCCGACCATTCCCACCAGGTGCCGAGCTTTCGGACCCCGCGCAGCAGATCGTAGCGATCGATCAGGTCCGGTGCCATGTCCGATGTCACCGACCCAAATACCACGCCGGTCCTGACGACGCGGTTCAGCTCGCGAATGGCGCCGGCGACCCGCTTCTCCGCGACGTGGCACAGGCTGGTCTCGAACACGAAATCGAACTCCCCGTCCCTGAACGGCATATCGACGATCGATCCGAGCTTGTTGAACTTCTTCAGTTCCTTCGGCGTCTTGGCGTGGATGCCGCGGTTGTTCTCGATACCCCAGGCATCAATGCCGCGGGCGCGCAGCGCTCCCACCAGTTCGCCGCTGGCCGATCCGGCCACCAGGAGCTTGTAACCCTTGGCCCGGTTCCAGACGATCTTGATGAGATTCGTCAGATAGGCGGGATCGGTAAACTGGCTCCAGGCCTCGCTATAGGGCCCGAGCCCGCGATAATTCGCGAAATACCCCCGATCGATCTTGTCCGACGCGGGCATCGCCCCCTGCCCGCGCGCGCGGCGCAGCCGCATCATTTCGCTGACAATGATGTCGGTGGCCGCATCGGAGGAATCGAGCAATCCGTTCAGCGTCGAATCGAACAGGTAATCGCCGACCACGACAAGGCCAGGATGCTGTTTCGGATCGGGCCGGTGATTCGTCATCACGTCGCGCGCCGGCATGCCGCCGGGGAGCGCATTCACCGACGAGAGCCAGCGATGGATCTTGCCTTCCAGAAAATGGGCGCGCGTGTCGCCGAACGAGGCCGGCAGCGACTTCAGCGCGGCGTCGATCAGCTCCTGATCGCTCAGATTGGCGAACGCCAGCGCATCGGATCCGGCGATCAGCCAGTTCAGGACCCCGTGCCTGCCGACGTCGTGGCGGGAGCCCTCGTTGTAGACGCAGCAGCCGCCAAAGGCCTCCGACATGAACCAGGAGCCCGGAATCTTGTCGCCCCAGAACGGGGCGTCGAACAGGATCGAAACCCGCAAATAATGCGCGGGCCGGTCGAAATAGGCGACGTGCTTGACCATCGACTTGCGCAGCTGCTCGCCGTCCCAGCGCATGGTGGCGAGCCAGGAGTGCGGCAGGCACACCAGCACCAGATCGAAATCCCTGGTTTCGGGCCCCTTGCCGTTCATCATGTTGAGCTGGTAGCGGCCGGCCGCGGTCTTGCCGACCTTGAGGACCCGGTGATTGAGCTGGATATCGGCATCGACCTCGGATTGCAGGCACTCGATCAGCTGCTCATTGCCGTTCTGGATCGAATAAAGGCCGATATAGCCGTCGACATCCATCACGAAGTTCTTCAGCGCGTTCAAGCCGTTGGTGTTGTGGCTCTCGGTCGCGATATCGGAGCGCGCCATCACCTTGAGGAAACGCTTGGCGGTCGGATCGGCAACCTCCCTGTCGAGCAATTCCTCGGCGGTGATGTAGGCCCAGGGATGCTCGTTGTCGTGTGCGCCGACGCCTTCGTAATATTCGAGCGGCGACACCATCGCGGTGCAGCGCTTGCGGAACGCTTCGATGGCGTCCGCAGTCTTCGCGCCGTATTTGCGGCGCATGCCCGGCACGTCGTTCAGGAGTTCACCGTCGAGCTGAACCTGCTCGGCATCCATCGGGATCGTCTGCAGGCCGAAATGCTGGATGAGCTCGCGCAACGGGTCGGGGCCGGTCATCGAGTAATCGTAGATCTCCGCGACGCCGGCCTCGTAAATCGCGGGCGCGGAGTCGAATTTGCGCGTGAGAATCTTGCCGCCGACCCGATCCGACGCCTCAAAAATGGTGACGCGGCAAAGCGCGCCCAGTTTCTTTTTGAGATACCAGGCACTCATCAGGCCGCCCGGCCCGCCGCCAACAATTGCAAGATCCAACATTTGTTTCCGTATATTTCCGGCCCCCGCCGCGCGCCGTCGCCCGCTGCCCAAAGCTCGGCCTAAGTCGTTTGAGACGAAGCGCTTTTTTCCCTGAAGGGAAGATGAACGAACGAGGTGACAGAACCAGAATCGGCAAAAAATAGCAAAAAAGGCCGGCTTGCGCCGGCCTTTTCGTAACATCCTGAATTCGCCCGACTTTATTCCGCGGGCGGCAGCGCGAGCGGCTCGACTTCCGGCGCCGCAGGCACGATGGCCGCCTGTTTTTCGCGCTCGTCGAGGATCATCTTGTCGCGTTTCACGGCGACCTCGCGAATCTTGGCCATCGAAGCCCCGGTACCGGCCGGAATCAGCCGGCCGACGATGACGTTCTCCTTGAGGCCCTCCAGCGGGTCCACCTTGCCGTTGACGGCGGCTTCGGTGAGCACGCGGGTGGTCTCCTGGAACGAGGCCGCGGAGAAGAACGAGCGCGTCTGCAAGCTCGCCTTGGTAATGCCGAGCAGCACCGGCGTTCCAACGGCGGGCTTCTTGCCCTCTTCCTTGGCCTTGGCGTTGAGCTGATCGAACTCGATCTTGTCGATCTGCTCGCCCGAGATCATGTCGGTCTCGCCCTGGTCGGTGATCTCCACCTTCTGCAGCATCTGACGGACAATCACTTCGATGTGCTTGTCGTTGATCAGCACGCCCTGCAGCCGGTAGACCTCCTGGATTTCATTGACCAGATAGGCGGCGAGTTCCTCGATGCCCTTGATCGCCAGAATGTCGTGTGGCGCCGGATTGCCCTCGACGATGAAATCGCCCTTTTCGACGATATCGCCGTCCTGCAGATGGATGTGCTTGCCCTTCGGGATCAGGTACTCGCGGGCCTCCTCGTTCTTGTCCATCGGCTCGATCGAGATGCGGCGCTTGTTCTTGTAGTCGCGGCCGAAGCGGATGGTACCCGCGATTTCCGCAATGATCGCCGCGTCCTTCGGCTTGCGAGCCTCGAACAGTTCGGCCACCCGCGGCAGACCGCCCGTGATGTCACGGGTCTTCGCGCTCTCGGTGGAGATACGCGCAAGAATGTCGCCGGTCTTGACCTTGGCGCCGACATCGACCGACAGAATCCCGTCGACCGAAAGCATGTAGCGGGCCTCACCGCCACGCGCGAGCTTGAGGATCTTGCCATCCTTGCCCTTGACGACGATCGCCGGGCGCAGATCGGCCCCGCCCCGCGTCGTGCGCCAGTCGATGACGACACGCTTGGCGATACCGGTGGATTCGTCGAGCGTTTCCGAGATCGACTGCCCTTCGACCAGATCCTCGAACCCGATCGTGCCTTCGACTTCGGTCAGAACCGGGCGGCTGTACGGATCCCACTCCGCGATACGCTGACCGCGCTTGACCATGTCGCCTTCGTCGACATGCATGCGCGCGCCGTACTGAATGCGGTGGGTCGCACGCTCGGTGCCGTCGGCGTCGGTGATCGCAACGACCATGTTGCGTACCATCGCTACCAGATGACCCTCGCTGTTCTTCGCGATCGCCTTGTTCTTGATCGTCACCTTGCCGTCGAAATTCGACTCGATGAACGATTGCTCGTTGATCTGGGCCGCGCCGCCGATGTGGAACGTCCGCATCGTCAGCTGGGTGCCAGGTTCGCCGATCGACTGAGCCGCGATAACGCCGACCGCCTCGCCGTGGTTGACCGGCGTGCCTCGGGCGAGATCGCGGCCGTAGCACTTGCCGCAGATGCCGTTGACGAGTTCGCAGGTCAGCGCCGAGCGAATCTTCACTTCCTGGATGCCGGCCTGCTGGATGGCGTCGACATGCGTCTCTTCCATCAGCGTGCCGCGCTTGACCACGATCTTGTTGGTCGCGGGATCGCGCAGATCCTCGCCCGCGGTGCGGCCGAGAATCCGCGACGCCAGCGAGGCGACGACGCTGCCGGCATCGATGATGGCGCGCATCTTGATGCCGAGTTTGGTGCCGCAATCGTCCTGCGTGATGATGCAGTCCTGCGCCACGTCGACCAGACGACGCGTCAGGTAGCCCGAGTTGGCGGTCTTCAGCGCGGTATCCGCGAGACCCTTGCGGGCACCGTGGGTCGAGTTGAAGTATTCGAGCACCGACAGACCTTCCTTGAAGTTGGAAATGATCGGCGTCTCGATGATCTCGCCCGACGGCTTGGCCATCAGGCCGCGCATGCCGGCGAGCTGGCGCATCTGGTCCTGCGAACCGCGGGCGCCGGAGTTCGACATCATGAAGATCGAGTTGATCTGGGCCTCGCCGCCTTTCGGATTCTTCTTAACGGCGGAGATTTCCGTCATCATGTCTTCGGAGATCTTCTTGGTGCACTTCGACCAGGCGTCCACGACCTTGTTGTACTTCTCGCCGTGGGTGATCAGGCCGTCGTTGTACTGCTGCTCGAACTCCTTGGCGAGCTCGCGCGTCTTGTCGACGGTCGCCCACTTCGAGGCGGGCACCACCATGTCGTCCTTGCCGAACGAAATGCCGGCCTTGAACGCATTGTAGAATCCGAGCGCCATGATGCGGTCGCAGAAGATCACGGTCTCCTTCTGACCGCAGTGACGATAGACCTGGTCGATGACGCCGGAGATTTCCTTCTTCGTCATCAGCTTGTTGATGATGTCGAAGGGAACCTTCGTCGACTTCGGCAGCACATTGCCGAGCATGACGCGCCCCGCAGTGGTCTCGATCCAGCGACGGACCGGCTTGCCGGCCTCGTCGACACCCTGCCAGCGAGACTTTATCTTGGTGTGGAGGTGGATGACCTTGGA
>JBAVEE010000495.1:0-1945 GCA_049587575.1 Bradyrhizobium sp. | reverse complement strand
GGTCGGATCGTCGCTGGTTTTAAACGGGGCAACGATTCGGGATCCGATCGGCAACAATGCCGCGACGGCCCTCAACAATGTGGGCTCGACGACCGGCGTATTGGTCGATTCGATTCCGCCGACGGTGACGTCGATCAACACCGCCGATGCCAGTCCCAACAATCTGAGCACCGAACATTTCACAGTCACGTTCTCGGCCGACGTCTCGCTCAACCCGCCCGACACCACCGACTTCTCGCTGCATGCGACGGGCACGGTCAGCGGCACGGTCGCGTCGGTCTCCGCTGTCAGCGGCAGCGTCTATACCGTGACCGTCACGGGGGTGACAGGCGACGGCACGATGCGCCTCGATCTCAATCCCTCGGGCAGCACCATCACCGATGCGTTCGGCAACGTCCTCACCGCAACGCACACCGGCGACCAGAGCTATACCATTGACCACATCGCGCCCGGAGCGCCGGCGGTGGTGCTGGCGCACGATACCGGGACATCGAATACCGACGGCATCACCAGCGATCCTTCCATCACCGTTACCCCGGCCGAGAGCGGCGGCCTGGTGCTCTACAAGATTGACGGCGCCACCGGATTTTCCAGTGCCGCGCCGAACTTCGCCACCAACGGCTCGGCCGATGGCCCGCATACGGTGACGGTCGAGCAGCAGCACGCCGCCGGCAATATCGGCGCGCCGACGACGTTTCATTTCACGCTCGACACCATCGCGCCGGCAGCGCCGGTGCACGCGATGTCGCTGGCGCACGACACCGGAATCTCCGGCACCCACAACCTCACCAACGATCCGACGATCGCCTATACGGCGCCTGCTTCGGGCGATTATTTCCTCTTCAAGGTGGACAACGGCAGTTTTTCCACGGCGGTGCCGCCGGCCTTTGCGACCGACCATTCGGCCGACGGTCTGCACACGATTTCGCTCGAGGAGGTCGATATCGCCGGCAATATCAGCGCGCCGGAGATTTTGACCTTCAAGCTCGACACCATCGCGCCAGCGATCACCGCGGTCACGGCCGCGCCCTCCAACGGGATCGAAGGGGTCGGCGAAACCGTCGCTATCATGGTGGCGTTCGGCGAAGCCGTCGCGGTCACGGGCGGCACGCCGACGCTGTCGCTTAACGACCACGGCACCGCGACCTATGATGCCGCGGCCACCGCCGCGCTGCACGATGCGAGCAAGCTGGTGTTCGACTACACGGTCGGCGTCAGCGACACCATCACCTCGCCGCTGGCCGTCACCGGCATCAATCTGCACGGCGCTGGCATCGAGGATTTCGCCGGCAACGCCGCCAATTTGGGCCATGTTGCGACCACGTTTGCCGGCCTCGGCATCGACAGTTCCCTGATCACCGCCCATCCCGACAGCAATCGTGTCGTTGCCGGCCAGACCGTCAGCGCCGACGCGGCGCATGGCGTGCTCGCCAATGACACCGATTCCAATCCGTCGGACCGTCTGGTGGTCGGCGCGGTCGACGGGCTGCCGGGCGGCGTCAATCAGCCGGTCGCGGGCGCCTATGGCAGCCTGACCATGCATGCCGACGGCAGCTACGCCTATAGCGCCGGCGGCGCGGTGGCCGGAGTGGCGTTCGACACCTTCACCTACACCGCCGGCAACGGTCACAGTACGCCGTCGACGTCGACACTGACCGTGGAGGTGGTAGGCGCCAACCAGAATTTTGTGTTCGTGCCCTCCGGCGGCTCGGCCACCGGCGGCTACGGCAATACCGTGCTCGACGGCAGCGCCGGCAACGCCACGCTGACCGCAGCGACCACCTTCAACGCTCACCAGATCCTGATCGGCGGCCCGGGCGATGTCCTCAACGCCGCAAGCTTCGGCCAGGATACCTTCGTCTTCGCCAATAATTTCGGCCACGAGACCATCAACAATTTTCACCCGGCGCTGGATGTCATCCAGTTGCAGCAGTCGCAGTTCGGC
>JBAVEE010000494.1:0-2074 GCA_049587575.1 Bradyrhizobium sp. | reverse complement strand
CCCATCGCCATCGGCTTGGTGATTTCCCGCACGGAGCCGCCTTCAACGCGCTCAACGACGCCAGCCGTGATGCCCGGCAACGGGCGGCCCATCGAGCCTGGCTTCACGTCCATCGAGCGGTAGTTGGAGATCATGATTCCGCCGGTCTCGGTCTGCCACCAGTTGTCGTGGAACGGTTTGCCGAAGGCCTCGACGCCCCAGACCACGGCCTCCGGATTGAGCGGCTCACCGACGCTTGCCATCAAGCGCAGCCTGGACAAGTCATACCGCCTGGCGATATCGGCCCCCACCTTCATCAACATGCGGATCGCCGTCGGCGCCGTGTACCAAACGGTGACCTTCTGCTCCTGCAGGATGCGATACCAGCGCTCCGCGTCGAATTCGGCCTGGTCGACGATCATGGTCGCGCCGATGGTGAGCGGCGAGATGATGCCATAGGATGTGCCGGTCACCCATCCCGGGTCCGCAGTGCACCAAAAGACGTCATCCGGATGCAGATCGAGCGCGAATTGGCCGGTGATATGATGAGCGACGACGGCTTCATGGACATGCACGACACCCTTTGGCCGCCCGGTCGTCCCGCTTGTGAAGTGAAGCAAGGCCATGTCTTCGGGGCTCGTCGATACGGTCTCGAACGAATCCGGGGCTTGCGCCAACGCCGCGGCCAGATCGATCGTGCCCGTGGGAAGGCTGCCTGAACATTCAGTCAGGAAGACATGCTCCAAGCTCGCGAGCCCTTTTCTCCAAGGCTCGATCTTCCGCCGGTAAAATGCCTCGGAGGTAATAAGCACCTTGGCACTGCCGATCGTCATACGGGCTTTGATCGGCTCCGGCCCGAACGCCGAGAACAGCGGCGAGAAGACGCTGCCGTTCCTGAGTGTGCCGAAAGCGGCGATGTAGAGTTCGGGCACGCGTCCAAGCAGCGAAAAAACGCGATCCCCTTTGGCAACCCCATGCTGTACGAGGATGTTCGCAAACCGGTTCGCTGCGGCGCCTAATGCAGAGTAGCTGTAGTCGCGAATTTGGTCGTCCCGGCCGATCCAGTGCAGCGCCAACTTCTGCCCACGACCGGCCAGGACATGGCGATCGATCGCCTCATGGGCGATATTGAGCCCGCCACGCGGCAAGCCGTCGAGAAGCGACTTCGCCTGCGACCAGGAGAATGTCCGGACGCATTCGGCATAATCCAAGAGGTTGGCGCCGACGTAGTCCTCGGGCCGCTTCCGGATCTGCTGCCATTCCATGGCTGACCTCGAGGCAATTTGCATGAACAGGGTACATGGCGGATGTCGGGCAACTTTGACGTGGGTCAAGCCGGCTAATTTTCGTACGTCGTTTGCTTGATCAAGATCAACGAAGCCCGCAGCCGCACGCCTGTATCATTAATTAATCGGCGAGGTCGCGCGGTGCGCGCTACCCATGCCATGGTCGTAGTTGAATTGAATTCCTGGAGAAGCGGCGAATGGCACACAAGCAAATCCTGTTTCATTCCGCCGCCCGCGAGAAAATTTTGCGGGGCGCAACACTGCTTGCCGATGCGGTGCGCGTGACGCTTGGCCCCAAGTCGAAATCGGTTCTGATCCAAAAAAGCTGGGGCGCACCGATCGTCTGCAATGACGGAGTCACCATCGCCAAGGAGATCGATCTCAAGGATCCCGAGGAAAATCTCGGCGCCCAGGTTCTTCGTCAGGCGGCGGAGAGGACCGGAGATGTCGTCGGTGACGGCACCAGCACCTCCACCATCCTTGCGCATGCGATTCTCGCCGACGGTGTGCGCAATGTCGTCGCTGGCGCCAGCGCCATCGATCTCAAGCGTGGACTGGACCGCGCCGCACGCGTGGCGATCGAGGCGCTGCGCACCATGTCTCGCCCGGTCAGGACGAAAGCGGAGAAGGCCCAGGTCGCAACCTTATCGGCCCACAATGACCCCACGATCGGCGCGCTGGTGGCCGACGCCATCGAGAAGGTCGGCGGCGAAGGCGTGATTTCGGTCGAGGAATCCAAGACCACGGTAACCACGCTGGACGTCGTCGAAGGCATGAAATTCGACCGCGGCTTCATATCTCCCTACTTC
>JBAVEE010000493.1:0-8079 GCA_049587575.1 Bradyrhizobium sp. | reverse complement strand
GGCGAAGATCGGCCCCCTCGAACGCCATCGTCCTCAATCTGGCGAATCCGATTCGGTCGGCGCTGGGATAGCGCGCGAGTCCGCCCGCCGCGTCGCGGTCAAGCTCCATGGCAAACCCCCGCAGATTCCAGGCCGCCGCTACCGGCGAGCAGGCCCTCAAGCTTCGCAACCGCGGAGCCGACCTGGTCAAGCGCGCGCTGCAAATTGCCGCGCGCGGTGGCTTCATCGGGTGACCACGCTTGCGTGACGAGGCGCGCGCTCGCGCTGATGCGAAGGGCCGCGGCGGGATGCCTCTCGTCGCAGCCCAACGCGACGGGCTGGCCGATCAGGCAAAGCTCCGCTGCGATCTCCCGATCATCAGCGGGAGCAGCATTGGCTGCGCCACGGGCAAGCGCGCGATACAGCTTCCTGCAATCGTCGAGGGAGAGGACGCGGGTTCCGTGCCGGATCACGAACGAATAAATCGTCCGCTGCGCCAGTTCTTCGTCGTCGGCGCCGGCTGGCCGTTGCTGCGGCGGCAGCAGACGAAGCGACGGCGAGGATGCGATGATCTGCTCCACCCCGTTGCCGAAAGTCGTCAGCGCCATCCGGCGAAATTCGTCGGGCACCCGAAAATAGGCTCCGATTTCCTCAAGTGCGGCTTCCCAGCGAAGCCATTGGCCGAAATTGGTCCTGATCGGGAAACGCGACCGCAGGTTCGGCCAGTTTGCCGGCCAGTCGCTGCGGCTGCTGTATTCGAAAAGCCCCGGAGCAATGTCGGTGGCCGCATCGATGTCCCCGGCCAGCGCCGAGGGCACCAGCAGCGCGCCGCTGAAGGGCGGACCGGTGAAGAACTTCGAACCGGTGACGAGGACCATATATCCGCGATCGAGATAGTTTCGCAGCCGCGTCCGGCCGAGGCGCATCTGGCAGGCGTCGACGACGATCTGGACCCGACCGGGCCAGCGCGCCGAGATTTCGTCGAGGCATTGGTCGCTCGGGGCCCGCCAGCCGAACTTCGAGGAATCCATGATTTGAAGAAGCACCTTGCTTCCGCCCGCGATCGATCTTTCGACCGCGCCGAGAACCTGGGAATCGCTGGCCGTTTGCGGGCACGGCTGGCCTGCCTCATCGAACAGCCGCAGCGCGACGCTGTCGACGGAATGCGCAAGCCCCGCGATCGGCTGGCCCTTCCGAACCCGGTTTCCGTTCGCGGTCGCCGCGCTGAAATGATAGCCGCGCGCGGTATTGACGGTTCCGCTCCCGGTCTGGTCGGCCGCCACGACGATTGTCGTCAGCGCAGGGCCGAGCAGCGCGCGGGCGAGGAACAGCGCCTGAAGCTGCGAGTCGGTGCCGGACGGCGAAAACACGATATCGGCCCTGGTTCGGGACAGGCCGAGGCAGGCCTTCAATTCGTCGCGCAGCGCCTCGATGCGCGCATCGAACGCGGCCTCGATGCCGATGGCAATGGCGGACTGCATCAGCGATTCCCGCGCATCCCGCGCACGATCATAGGCGCGCTGCGAAATCGATGTCGCGGTGCTTGAGGAGAAGCTCAGCGTGTCCGGGCAGGGAAACGGCTGGCAGCCATATTCATTGAGCCCGGTTGCCGGATCGATGGTCAGCCGCGGGTCGCCGCCGCCGACGAGCAGCCGGTCCAGCGGCGCGAACAACTCGGCCATCGCGGAAGCGGAACGGGATTGATCGCGCGAGATCGCCGTCTCGGCTACCTGGAATCGAACGCCACCGCTAAGCATTGCTAAGACCCCACGCCCAAACCGCCGTGCCTGGCTGGTGCGACACAAGGGCCTCGATGGCAGCCACTGCCGCGTTAACCTGCTTTCGAAGAAGTAAACAGGTATGGTTAATGAAAGCTTTATTTCGGCCGCGGCGCGCAATCCGCCTCTCCGCCTCCATGGACGGCGCCGAATTAACCGCCGACCGGAAGAAACCTGGTCAGCGTCAGGCCGGAGAGCATCGACGTGGTCTGGTAGGAGGCGCTCAGGGCCGTCTGCAGCGCCAGAATTTGGCTCGCCACCTCCGCTGTCGAGACGGTCTCCGTCTGGTCGACGACGTTCTGCAGCATGGTCTGGCTCTGGGTCTGCCGGGCGCTCGCATCCTTCATGATAGTCTGGGCAGCGGCAAAATCGGTTTGAATATCCGAAATGGTCTGCTGACCGGGCTGCGGCGTCAGGTTTGTCGCGGTGCGGTCGCTGAGTGCCGAGACCTGTGCGGCCGAATTGGCTCCGGTAGGCGACACCGTGACGGCGGCGAATACCGCGACCCCCTCGAGCTGCGACCGGATTCCCTCCTCGTTGGCCTGCGCCCCGTATTGGACGGTAATCGACGGGTCGACCCGGGCCATCGACGATGCCCGCGGGTTGGCGCTCGAATTGCCGGTGTACCAGGCCACGGTGTTGGCGGAGCCGTTGACCAGCGAGGTCGCCGTACCGGGCGGGCCGGAGACCCGCAGCGGCGGCTGGAGCGCGGTCACGGTCGCGCCGAAGCCGAGCGCGCCGAGCGCAGCCGCGTTCGAACTCGTCACGTTCAAGCTCGCGGCATTGTCGGTGTGCAGCGTGATCACGCCGCCGCTGATGGTCGAGGGGGTCGAGGTGCCCGTGATCGAGTCGATCTTGGACAACAGCGTCTGGACGCTGTCGGTGACGTTGAGCTGGTTGCCGGTCGCGCCGGAAGCGACAAAAGTGATGGGCGTGCCGTTGACGGTGATGGTGTCGCCGGCGGCGAAATTGGTGGAGATCGAATCCGTGCCCGCGGCGCCCGACAAAGCCGTGGCGCCGGTGATCGGCGCCGCAAGCTTGTTGTTGACCACGCTTCCCGTGGCGGTTCCGGCCGGATCGAAGAAGTCGTGCCCCGCTTCAACCGCAGAGGCGGCCACCAGCGTCGTATTGGCGAGCTTGCCGATCGCTGTATTCAGCGCCGTGTTCAGATTGCCGGCCGTCAGCGTCGGCGTCGCGCCGATGGTGAAGCTTCCGGCGGGCGGCGGGTTCGCGCTCGACGCCGTCAGCTGAACGGAGGCGGTGGTGCCATCAGGCAGATTGAAGGTGAGACTCACCTGATCGCCCGGGCTGGGATTGGTGGCGCCAAGGGCGATCGATACGGCCGCCGGCGAGCCGGACGGACCGCTCACCGCGGCGCCGCCGGTCAGCGACGACGACACCGAGCTCAGTTTCATGCCGAATGGCGAACCGGCGACGTCCTCGGCGACCGAAACCGAGGTCGGGGTCGGCTGCGTGAGCACCAGACGGCCGAGGCCGGTGGTGCCATCCGCCTGCGCCCGCTCGGCAATCACCTGCTTCAACCCGGCCTTGGTGCCGGCGCCGTTCATGATGTTGTCGGCGGATGCGACCGACGGCGTGCTGATGGCGCTGCCGGAGAATACGAAGCGGTCGCCGGCCTGGGTATTGAGAATTCCCACGACCGAGGACAACTCGGCCAGGGCATTGCCCTGCGCGATGGTCTGTCCGGTGCTGTTGATGTCCTGCGACCCGGTGGCTGCGGCGCTCTGGACCTGCCCGGTGATGCTCGACAACGACTGCAGCGCGGTATTGGCGACATTGATGAAGGTATTGACGTTGGTGATGGCATCGCCGAACGCGGAGATGCTGGCGAGCTGCCCCCGCGCCGCGATCGCGAACCCTTCGCCGACGCCCATGCCGGCATAGCTGCTGGATTTCTCGCCGGTCGCGAGCTGTGTCGACAGACTCGTGAGCTGGGTATTGAGGTTCTGCACCGCCTGCCCGAACAGCGACCCGCCAAAGCCCACACCATTGATAGCCATCTGAATCGCCTTACAGTTGAATCTGCATCAAGGTCGTCATCATGCTTTGAACGACCGACATCACGTGGGCATTGGCGGCATAGGAATTCTGCAACGCGATCAGGTTCGACATCTCGTTGTCGATGCTGACCTTGGCCGTGGAATCGAATTTTTGCTGCAAGGTGCTGACTACGACGCTTTGGCCTTGCTGCAACTGCGTCGCCGAGGTGGCGGCGCCAGCCTGCAGACTGAGGAACTGCTGCAGGTAGTTGGGGATCGTGCCGCTGAACGGCGCCGTCGTGGAACCGAGCCCGGTGGCTGGCGCGTAGGTGAACGTGCCCGAGGTCAGTTGCGAATAGAGAAAGTCCGAGCGCGTGGTGTCGCCGGCCGCTGTCGGCGGCGACGTGCTGTAGACCGTGAGGTTCGATGGACTGTTGAGCAACGCCGCATTGACTGTGATGCGTCCGGCAAGGCCGGTGATTTGCGAGCCGGTGCCGGTGATCGCGCCGGTATAGAGCGCACCCGCGTCGGTGAACAAGGGCAGCTGCGGGCTGCCGCTCGTCAGCGACGAAGTGGTAGTGGTGACGGAAGCCGCATTGACGGTCGCCCCGGTGGTCAAGTCGTTGACCACCTGCAGCGTCGAGCCGGACGCGGAGAATTGCAGATGGTTCATGCCGAGCGCGTTGTTCAGCGTTGTAGCCACCGCGCCCAGTCCGCCGGAGAAATTGACGCCGATCACCTGCGGACTGGCGTTCGGCAAATTCGGCAGCGGCAACGCGGCCGGATCGTCGACGCGCATGATCGACACCTGCTTCTGGGTGCCGGTGGTGTTGTCGGTGTAGGTCAGGTTGATGGTATTGCCCGGCTGCAGGTTCGCCACGTTCAAATTGAAGCCGGCCTGCGACGCCGACAGGGTCACGGCGGTGCCAGCGGTGGTCTGATCGGAAAGCGAGCTGGAGAGCGTCGCGGCCATCTGATCGACCTGGGCCTGCGCCTGCACCAGGGTCTGGTCGCGCAGCTGCAGGTCGGCGGCAATCCGTCCCGAGGTAATCACCTTGTTCGCGACCACGTCGAGGTTGGAGCCGTTGGGAAGTTTGACGGTCAGCGACCCCACGCCGGATTTGGTCGGATCGGTGTTGTAGAGCGCGGTCGGATTCAACGTCCCCGGCGACGTGAACGAGAGTTGGGAGGCCTGGCCGGCACCGACCAGTTGAATACCCGCATTGGTGAACACGCTGGTCTGGTTGGCGCCGTCGGTGACGGTTCGCACATCCATGAATTTGGCCAGATCATTGATCGCGTTATCGCGCTGATCCATCAACGCCGCGGCGGCTGGATCGGTCGGACCGAAACTCTGCAGCTGGGTATTGATGGACGCGATCTGCTTCAAATCCGCGTTGGCCTGGGTCACGGACGTGCCGATATCCTGCTGGACGTTGGTGCGCAGCGTCTGGATGCCTTGCGACGTCGAATTGAGCTGCTGCGCGAGCGCCTGCGCGGTCGACAGCGCCGTGGTCTGCGCCGACAGCCCGCTGGAACTCGTCGACATCGCCTGCAGCGCCGTCGTAAAATTGTTGTATGCGGTCTCCAGCGTCCCGGTGCCGCCCGGGGTCCCGTAGAGGTTTTGCAGCTGGCCCAGAATATTGGACGTCTGGTCGGCAAAGCCACCGCCGGCGGTTTCGGTGCGCAGCTGGCCCTGGATAAACAGATCGAGCTCGCGGTTGACGCCGGTGACCTGGACGCCCGAGCCGGGGCCGCCGCTGGCCAGCTCGATCTGGTTGACGTTCTGGGTGACATAGCCGGGCGTATTCGCGTTGGCGACATTTGCCGACGTGATCGAAAGCGCGACCTGGTTGGCGCGCAGGCCGGACATCGCGGTGGCAAGGGCAGAACTCAAACCCATCTTTATTGCCCGCCTTGAATTAGGTCACACTGATTCTTGCTCGTGCCGATCAACGGATGACGTTCAGCAAACTCTGAACCATGTCGTTGGCCGTGGTGATAACCTTGGTGTTGGCCGAATAGGCCTGCTGGGTCACGATCAGCTTGGTGAATTCGTCGGCGATGTCGGTGTTCGACCCTTCCAGCGAGGAACCGGCGATCGTGCCGGACGCGCCGGTGATCGCCGGACCGGACTGATCGGTCACGGCATAGGCGCCGCCGTCGAGCGCCTTGAGGTAGTTGGTGCCGTTGAAATGCGACAGCGTGACCGCGGCGAGATCGATGTTTTGCCCGTTGGAGAAGGTGCCGACCACGAGGCCTGAATTGTTGATGGCCACCGACTGAAGCTGGCCGGCCGCAAAGCCGTTCTGCGTGATGCTGCCGATGGTGGCGGAGCCGCCGGAGCTGGCAAACTGGGTCAGGGCGCCGGAGCTGATGTTGAGCGCCAGGGTCCCGAGCGACTGACCGCCGACGGTGACGCCCGGGATCGAGATCGTGGAGCCTGTGGGACTCGAGAGGGCGCCGTTGGTGTTGAACGTGAAATTCGTGCCGGCATTGACCCAGCCGACCTGCGCACCGGTGGCGCCCGGATCGGTCTGGTAGAAAAGATTCCAGTTGTCCACGTGCGGGCTACCCAAACTGGCGCTGTCGGTTTTGGCCCATCGCAGCTGGATGTTGATTGGCGTTCCCGCCGAGTTGAAAACCGTCACCGCGCCGCCGCTGATGCTCTCATTGTCGAAGGTCGCGACGTCATTGCCGACCACGAAGCCGGTACCGGCCGTGCCGCCGCCGGTCCGGGCGGCCGTCTCGGTGGTTGCGAAACCGAGCGCTCCGAACCCGGGCGCGGAGCTGGAGACCGAGAGATTCTGCGCCGTACCGGTATGAAGCGTGATCGCGCCGTTAACGGGGTCGATAGTCGGCGCAACGCCGGTGATCGTTCCGATCTTGGTGAGCAGCGTGCCAACCGTGTCGGTGACGTTGAGCTGGTTGCCGGTGGCGCCGCTGGCCACGAAGGTGAGAACCGTGCCGTCGACCGTGATGGTGTCGCCGGCGACAAAGCTCGTGGTCAGCGAGTTGCTTGGCGCGGTTCCGGACAGCGTCGTTGATGCGGAAATCGGAGCCGCAGGTGACGCCTGGTTCAAGGCGGCCGCGCCGGTCACGGTTGCGTCGCCGTAAGGCGTCGCCGGCGTGCCCGCCACCACCGGATTTTGGCTGAAATCGGCGGGGTTGAGGCCACCCGCGGCGGTAATCGTGCCGGCTGCCGCGCCGGGACTTGCGGTCGTGACCGGCACCGTCGGAAGGTTCGCGGCATATTGAATCGCGGTGGTCGCCTGCGCCGGAATGAAATTGTTCTGAAACTGCAGGACCTGCGGAACGTTGCCGAGCGGGTTACCGGTCTTGGGGTCGACCGCGACACCCATCAGGTAATAGCCGGCGCCGTTGACGAGGTTGCCGTTGGCGTTGACCTGAAAATCGCCGCGGCGGGTGTAGTCGGTAACGCCGTTGAAGACCGGCACGTTGTCGGTGATCCCGGATGCCTTCTGCACCGAGAAAAATCCGTCGCCATTGATCGCCATGTTGGTGGCAACCGTCGAGTTCGAGACCGTGCCTTGGGTGGTGATCGTCGCTTGCGCGAAGGCGGACACGCCGCCGGCGACCTGTTTGTTGGGCGTTGTCGCGTCCGGGATCAGATCCTCGAAACTGGTGCCGATGCCCTTGTAACCGGTGGTGGAGGCATTCGCGATGTTGCCGGAAATGTTCTGCAACGCGAAGGATTGAGCCTGCAGACCACCAACCGCGGTGTTGAGCGCGTCGAAGATACCCATAACGTTGTCTCCACATTCGATCCGGGCGGCCAGGGCGCATTGCCACACATGGCCGTCATCGAAGGAGACGTCGCAATCGTCGTGCCAGACTCGAGAATCCTGTTATTTCAGATACTTAAACAAAAATGCCCCGGTCCGGGGACCGGGGCACAATTGCCGGGCGGGCAACAATTGCCGGGAGCAAGTCCGAAAATCAGCTCGCCGACGGCGCGGCCGGATGGAACACCAGGGCCAAGCCGTCCATGCAGTAGCGCAGGCCGGTCGGCTTCGGTCCGTCATCGAAGACGTGACCGAGATGGCCGCCGCAGCGGCGGCAATGAATTTCGGTCCGCAGCATTCCGAAGGTGCGGTCTTCCGTCTTGCCGACGGCATTCTCGAGCGGCTGATAAAAGCTCGGCCAGCCGGTGCCGCTCTCAAATTTCGTCTCAGAGGCGAACAGCGGCAGATCGCAGCCGGCACAGGCAAAGACGCCCTTGCGGTGCTCCTTGAGCAGCGGGCTCGACCACGGGCGTTCGGTACCTTCCTTGCGCAAGATGTCATACTGTTGCGGGGTGA
>JBAVEE010000492.1:0-13054 GCA_049587575.1 Bradyrhizobium sp. | reverse complement strand
GCTGCCAAGAGCGATGATCCCGGCGATCAGAACGATCGCGCGTCGCAAATTTCCCATGGCGTTATTCCCCGATGCCTGCGCCCGGCGTCACTGCCACGGCCTTGGCAATGAGACTACAGAGGGAGGCGTCAGACGGAAAGGACTTTGCGTCCGACGCATCGCTGCCTTGCGATTCAGGCGAACTGCTCTGCGATGGCCTTGCGGACGGCTGCTCTTTCGGACATTCGGCTTCGGTGATCGCTGACCTTCGGAAATCGCGCGGGATCGACGCTGTCGCCTTCCATCCACTGCGCCAAAGTGAACAAATACGGGTCGCAGATCGTATAGTTGTCACCCATCACCCATGGCCCCCGCAGCATTTTGCTCTCGATCAGCTCGTAGCAGGCGCCGACGGAGTCCGGCACCTTTCGCTGCATCGCCGCTATCGCGGCCGGATCGTCGGCCCAGCGATATCCGCGCATGCGGTGGGAATGGGCCACGTGCAACGTCGAACACAGATAGCTGTTGAAGGCCTGCACCTCGGCAAAGCCAAAGGGATCATCCAGCGGCGCGAGCTTCGCCGCTGGAAAGCCCTGGGCGATGAAAGCGAGGATCGCGGGCGTCTCCGTCAGTATCCCGCGCTCGGTGACCAACGCGGGGACGCGCCCCTTGGGATTGATGGCGAGATATTCCGGCGAGCGCTGCTGATTGGCGGCGAAGTTGATCCGCAGGGTCGAATATTCGGCGCCGGAATCCTCCAGCGCGATGTGAGATGCCAGCGCACAGGTGTGCGCCGCGTAGTATAATTTCATCATCGTGCCTTTCCCCGTTAAGTGACCGGCGCTTGCGGAAGTTTGCGAATGCAAACCGGTCCGGACCATTGCGCCATGCGTTCATTCCGGAGCGCCGGGTGTTGCCCTGGCGGCCCAAGACCGCTGCCGAATAACATTGCAAATCTGGAATTTGTATTCGCTGAAAAAGCTGTCGACCCCGCGCTTTTTCGCCTTGCGATGCTCGGGATCGACACCCCATCTTTGCAGCGCTTCCTCGGATTCAAACTCGACAATGGTCACCCGCTCACCGTCGTCGGCGACGAAACCCTTGTGCGAGATATAACCGGGCACCCCGCGGGCCAACTCGCTCATGCGCTTTGCCATCGGGCCATATTCTTCCTGCGCGCCAGGATTCATTCGGGTACGAAATACGGTGACGATCATCGCATAGCCTCTTGTGCTTGGTGATACTGACGGTTCAATCGGCGGCAACCTCGGCCGCGATGAAGTCGGCGTCGCATAGCGGCAACATCCTGTCGGTGCGGCGCACTTTACGCGAGAGGTCGGATCATACTAAATGAATAATTGTGACTTTATTGATCTGATGGAGAGATGAATGGATCTGTCGGATCTGCTGACGCGCGATTCTTCGAACGCCGCCGACTGTGCTGCTTGTATCGCCGGTTAGGGAAAATCCATGCCGAAATTGTTTTCCGATCCTGAGGCGATCGCGGAGGATATCATCCGTGACGTCGGCACCAATCTGGTGGTTGGGTTGCCGCTTGGGCTCGGCAAGGCCAACCATGTCGCCAACGCGCTCTATGCGCGCGCGGCCGCCGACCGGTCGATCAATCTGACGTTCTTCACCGCGCTGACGCTGGAAAAGCCGAAACCGAAGAATCTGGTCCAGTGGCGCTTCATCGCGCCGGTGATCGACCGCCTGTTTGGCGGTTATCCGGACCTCGCCTATGCCGATGCCCTGCGTGCCAATGCGCTGCCGCCCAATATCAGGGTGAACGAGTTCTTCTTTTTGGCGGGACGGTGGCTGCATGTTCCGTTCGCGCAACAGCATTATGTTTCCGCGAATTACACCCACGTTCCGTCATTTCTGCTGGCACGCGGGCTGAATGTCATCGCTCAACTGGTGGCCAGGCGCGTCGTCGACGGTGTCGCCCGCTACAGCCTGAGCTGCAACACCGATATCACGATGGATCTCCTGCGTGCGCGCACCGGGGGCCGCGCGTCGTTCAGGTTGGTCGGGCAGGTCAATTCCGAACTTCCGTTCATGCCGGGCGATGGCGACCTGCCGGGCGAGGAATTCAGCGCGGTGCTCGACAGCCCCGCGACCGATTTTCCGCTGTTCGCGCCGCCGTCCGAGCCGATCACCGACACCAGATACGCGATCGGTCTTCACGCCGCCGGCCTGGTGCGCGACGGCGGCACGCTGCAGATCGGCATCGGGCAGGTCGGCGATGCGCTGGCGCAGGGGTTGATCGTTCGCCATCGCGACAATGCGCAATATCAGGGCATCATGAAGCGGCTTGTGCCGGGACCGGAACAGCTCGCCGGGCTGCATACCGGATCGTTCGAAAACGGCCTCTACGGCGTCAGCGAGATGCTGTTCGCGGCTTTTCTCGGCCTGATCGATGCCGGCATTCTCAAGCGCGAGGTGGACGGCGTCGTGCTGCACGGCGCGTTTTTTCTCGGACCGAAATCGTTCTATCGGAGCTTGCGCGAGATGCCGGCCGACCGGATCGCGCGGATTCGGATGATGCCGGTATCCTTCACCAACGAGCTCTATGGCGACGAGGATAGCAAACGCGCCGCCCGCGTCGACGCGCGCTTCGTCAACAGTATCATGATGGCGACCTTGATGGGGGCGGCGGTTTCCGACGGCCTCGAAAATGGCCAGGTCGTGAGCGGCGTCGGCGGCCAGTATAATTTCGTGGCGCAGGCGTTCGCGCTGCAGGGCGCGCGCTCGATCCTCACACTCGAAACGACCCGCCAGGCCGGCGCCAAACCCCAATCCAATATCCGCTGGAGCTATGGCCACGAGACGATTCCGCGCCACCTGCGCGACATCGTCGTCACCGAATACGGCGTCGCCGATCTCAGGGGAAAATCCGACGCCGACGTGATCGCGGCGATGCTGCAGGTCGCCGATTCCCGGTTTCAGAACGAACTGTCGCGGCAGGCCAGGGACGCCGGCAAGCTGCCGAAGAACTACGAGATTCCGGCGGCGCATCGTGAGAATTATCCGGATCGGATCGCCAATGCGCTGAAGCCTGCGCGCGAGGCCGGCCTGCTGCCGTCGTTTCCGTTCGGCAGCGATTTCACCGACGCCGAGCAGCGGCTGCTCCCGGCGTTGCTGATCCTGCAGGACGCGGGACGCGCGCCGCTGCGTCTGGCGGGATTGTTGTGGCAGGGTTTGACGCACACTCCGGATGCGGCCGACCGTGAATGCCTCGCACGGCTCGGGCTCGACAGGCCGGCGACATTTTCCGAACGCGGCTGGCGCGCGCTGGTCGGCGCGGCGCTGGCGCGGAGCGGGGAAGCCTGAACGGGGCAGCGCCGTCATTGCGAGCGAAGCGAAGCAATCCATCCTGTAACAGGAGGTAAGGGTGGATTGCTTCGTCGCTTCGCTCCTCGCAAAGACGGTGAAACCATCAATATGACGAAACCTACCTGTTCCGGTTCACCGGCTTGCGCTTCTCGATGAACGCCGCCATGCCTTCGGAGCGGTCTTCCAGCGCGAAGGTGGAACGAAACAGGTCGCGCTCGACGTTGAGCCCCTCGGCGAGCGGAGTCTCGAAGGCGCGGTTGATGGCGCTCTTGGCCATCTCGGCCGCGGGGCGCGACATCGCGGCGATTTTTTCCGCCATCGCCAGCGCCTCGGCCATCAGTCTGTCCGCCGGCACCACGCGGCTGACCAGGCCTGATCGCTCGGCTTCGGCGGCATCCATCATTCGTCCCGTCAGGCACAGATCCATGGCCTTGGATTTGCCCACCGCGCGGGTCAGCCGCTGGGTGCCGCCGATGCCGGGAATGGTGCCCAGCGTGATTTCCGGCTGGCCGAATTTCGCGGTGTCGGCGGCGATGATGATGTCGCACATCATCGCCAGTTCGCAGCCGCCGCCGAGCGCATAGCCGCTGACGGCGGCGATGGTCGGCTTGCGGCAGCGGGCCACGCGGTCGCCGCGGATCGCGACGAAATCGCTGGTGAACATGTCGATGAAGCCTTTCGGCTGCATTTCCTTGATATCGGCGCCCGCGGCGAACGCCTTTTCGCCACCGGCGAGCAGGATGCAACCGATTGCCTCGTCGGCCTCGAGATCGTCGACTGCGGCGGCGATTTCGCGAAATACGCCGAAGGACAGCGCGTTGAGCAGCTTCGGGCGATTGAGCGTGATAATGCCGACCGCGCCTCTGCTTTCGACAATGATGTGTTCGAACGTGCTCATGGTCCACCCCGCGCCTGATCCGGCGGCCAATGTGCCCGCTGGCGGGGTGGGCTTCAAGTGGCGGATAGCCGCGTCCGGAGCACGAGACCGGTCATGCCATGAACATTCGCGCCGCGGAGGCCATCGTCAGCAGGGCGCCGAAGCCGATGAAGATTTTCCCGATCAGCGAGGTCTGGTCCCAGGCGGAGCTTTCCGGGCTGCTGGCCAGGACAGGCGCGGCCCGCGGGTCTGCCGAAGCCAGCACCACGGGCGCCGGCGGCGGATTGCCCTCGTGCAACGCGCGGTCGACGTCGTTGAGCTGGTCCGCGGCGACGAGCAGGGTCCCGTCGCCGGTCCCGTTGTCGGCCTTGGCGCCGGCCGGACCGTCGGCCTGCAAGACATCGTTGGCTCGCGCCGACATCGCCTTGGCGTTGCCGGCCGGCGTGTCGGCCGACGGCAGTTGCGCGTTGGCGTTGGCCACCGATGACGGAAGGGCGGGCGACGCGCCGCCATCGTCGGCGGCGACGTCAGGTGCAGCGGCTTTCTGATCGGCGGCAGGTTTCTTGTCCGCGGCGGGTTTCTGCGCAACCTTGCTGGATTTGCCGTGCGCGTAGCTTTTCCTGTGACGCTTGAGATTTTTGTCGAGCGCCAGCGGTGCCGCCGCGGCGTTTCCGGATTTCGAAGTTGCGGTCGCATTGTCTGCACCGCCTGCCGCCGCCTGCGAGGGACCGGCGAAACACACGAACAGCCCCGTCGCGAGGATCAACGCCGAGCGCCCGTTGGCTTTGATGTTCATTTGGCAATCTCCCCATTAGCCCGTCCCCGCAGCGAAATGAGACCTCAAGGCGTGTCCGCACCGGGGCAAAAAAAGGGAATCTTCGGAACGACTCCGGGCGAAAACGGGGCAGCGCCAGGTCGTCTTGCGACAGTCCGGTCGCGAAATCGCTTCCCGGCGATCGGGCGGGTGTCAGCGGGATCGATCGGTGTTATGAGCCTTGCGGTGAAAAACTGCTGCCGCGATTCCTGATTCCGCCGCGGCGATGGCCTCGGCTCCCGGAAGGCTTCCGGGGCTTGTCCGAAACTTTCGATCACGACTTCGTGATTATGATCTGACGACGTAACAAATTGAAAGATCGACCGAATTGAAGTGTGGGAGCGCGCGTGCGCGAAACTGAAGACGAGTGGACCGGCCTGATGCGGCGGGCCATTTCGGGGGATGATGCGGCGTATCATCGCTTGCTCAGGGCCGTTACGCCGGTGCTGCGGGCCGGGGCGCGCCGCGGGCTGGCGCGGGCTGGCCAGCCGGTCGATCAATCCGAGGACGTCGTGCAGGACATTTTGTTGGCGGTGCATTTGAAGCGGCATACCTGGGACGCCAACGCGCCGTTTGCCCCCTGGCTGTTTGCGATCGCCCGCAACAAATTGATCGACGCGCTGCGTCGCCGCGGTCGCCGCGTTTTCGTCAATATCGACGATTTCGCCGAAACCATCCCGGACGAGCCTGCCGCGGAGACCGCGTCCGCAGGCGAGATCGCAGCCCAGTTGCAGTCGCTTCCGGCCCGCCAGCGCGACGTATTGCAGTCGATCGCGGTCGAAAGTGCGTCGATCAAGGATACGGCCGCGAAATTCGCGATGAGCGAGGGCGCCGTGCGGGTGGCGCTGCATCGCGCGCTCGCCAGCCTGACCGCCAAACTGCGGGAGCCGTGAGAATGCAAACCGAACAGCTCATTCGCACCCTGGCTGCCGATAATTTGCACCGCGCCCGCCCGGTGGGTTTCATGCTGGCGATGGCGTTGCTGGCCGCGGCGCCGGTTTCGGTGGCGATGTTCCTGGTGACGCTGGGCGTTCGGCCGGACGTCATGACGGCGGTGCATAATCCGTTCTTCGACCTGAAGTTTGTGGTGACGCTGGCGCTGGCGATCTCGGCCATCGTGGTCAGCCTGCATTTGTCACGGCCGGAAGCGTCGTTGAAGGGCTGGGCGTGGCTGCTGCTGATTCCTGCGGCCATTCTCGCCGCCGGGATCGCAAGCGAAATGATGGTGCCGCAACGCCTGCCGATGATGACGCGTCTGATCGGCAGCAATTCCCGGGTTTGCATGACGGCTATTCCGCTGATGTCGCTGCCGCTGCTGGCGGCGGCATTGATCGGCTTGCGGCACGGCGCGCCGGCGCGGCCCGCGGTCGCCGGCGCCATCGCCGGGCTGTTGTCGGCGGGATTGGCGGCAACGTTGTATGCGTCGCACTGCCCCGACGATTCACCGCTGTTCGTGGCGACCTGGTACACCATCGCCACCGCGATGGTGACCGCCGTCGGCGCGCTGGCCGGGTCCAGGGTGCTGAGGTTTTAGCCGCCGCTTTATCCCTGTCATCCCGGCCAAGGCCGGGCGACAGGGGTCCGCTCACGCCGCCGGAGCGGGTGCTGCCATCTGTTGCATGCGATGAAAGCGAAGCACCTGCTGCGCGGTCGAGGGCCGCAACCGCTCGTAGGTCGCCTGGCAGGCCTCGAGATCGGACCGCTCCTTGCCCGCGAGATCGTCGCGCATGTTGATGATCGCCTTGACGGTCGACCACGACATTCCCGAAATCTTCGCCAGGATCATGACGCCCTCGGCGCGGGTCTCCACCATCATATTCTCGGCAATCGACACCGGCACATTGGCAAGTGCCGCAATGGCGGCATTGGCTTCATCGAATTTGCCTGCTTCGGCGAACGCCGTCACCTGATGTTCGTCGAGCCTGCCGTCCTCGTACAGGGACTTGACGAGCCCATGCGCGATGGCCGTTTGCTGGGTGATGGCCGAGGGCGCGCTGCGCGCCCTCCGCGTCGCCTCCTGCACCGCGGTCGATACCTCGCCGGCCAGCGGCGGATGGGCCGCCTCGAGCTGAGCCCGCACCGTTGCGGAGGCCTTTGCAAGCAGTTTCAGGTAGAGGTGCCGCGGCATCGTCGGGCGCAGGCCGAGGCAGGCCGCGAGGGCATCGTCGCCCTCCGCGCGATTGACCAGCCGGGAGAAACCGCGCTCGGAGAATTCCGCACCGGGATTGTTGACGGTGCTGTGGATCACCTCATCGTTGCCCCGCAGCACCAACACGTCGGTGACCGCGCCGCTCAGCACCCTGCGCGTCGAAATCGCCAGCAAATGCGCCTGGCTCTTGTTGCGCGCGGTCTCGATCAGCGCCGCATCGTCGAGCCGTTCCGATCGGGACAGCACCGGGGCTGCGACCTCGATCAGATCGTCGAACGCCAGCGCGCGGATCGTAAGCGGCGGCGCGCGGTCTACCGGAGCGAGACGATTCGACAGCAGCGTCTTGGCCGATTTTTCGATGTGATGGATCAGGCACTGGAAGACATCGTCGAACAGCCCGATCTGGTCGTCCGAAAAGTCGACCACGCCGTTGACGAACAGGTCGGTGACGCGGCGCAGGGTTTCGACCCGGCGTGCGACGGTGCCGTGGGCGAGCGTGGACTGCAACTCGTCGAGCAAGCTTTCGGAAGTGGATGCGGATTTCGAACTCATGACTCTATCCTGGAGTGTATCGCCAGGGCTTCTTCGGCCCTGGAAACGGTAGATCGGATCAGGCGCTGGCGATGCGGTTGCGTCCTCGTGCCTTGGCTTCATAGAGCGCGCGGTCGGCGCGCGGGAGAAAGGTATCCGGCGTCTCGTCCGGCTGCAGCGTGGCGACGCCCGCCGAAACCGTCACCCGCATGCCCTGCGAGAACGCGCTCCAGTCCAGGTCGGCGACGATTGCCCGCAGCCGGTCAAGGGTGCGCACGGCGGTGCCGTGGGGCGTATCGGGAAGCACCAGCAGGAATTCCTCGCCACCGAAGCGGCCGAACCGGTCGATGTTGCGGATGTTGGCGAAGACGGTGATGGCGAATGTCCTGAGCACTTCGTCGCCGGTCGGGTGACCATAGGTGTCGTTGATGCGCTTGAACCAGTCGAGGTCGATCAGCGCGATGGAGCAGGGCGCCTTGGTGCGATGGGCGCGAGAGACCTCTTCAGCCAGCATTCGCATGATGCAGCGGCGGTTGAACGAACCGGTCAACTCGTCGAGTTCGGCGAGCTCCTCGATGCGCTTGTTGGCTTCCTTGAGTTCGAAGCTGCGCTTGTAGAGCATCTTGCGCAGCGAGCTGCCGTAGAGTCCCACGAACGCACACTGTCCGATCGTAAGGACGTAACAAAGCGTCGCCGCAAGACGCTCGACAGGCGTCGCGACGGACATGCCGATCGACGTGCCGGTCAGCAGGAAGATCGGAGCCAGACCTATCGCCGTGAGAGCCCACGCAAGGATCGCCTGCCGGGAAGTCATCCGCAGGGCGGCGAACCCAAAGATCAGAAATATAACGCTGAGAAAGGCAAATCCGATTTCAGGCGCCGCCAGCAGAAACACGAGCTGGAGCGCGACGTGGCTGCCGATCTGGAAGATCGTCAGATAGTGGTCCTTGAACCTGTCGTTGACATGGGCTTCGGACAGCACGACAAAAAATCCGATCAGTCCGACGCCCGACAGGAAATAAGCCGATGGAATGATGGTCGGGATTGTGCCGGCGTAGCAATAGATCAGCAGGACCAGCGTTATCAGCGAGTAGCTCGCAGCCTGAACGACGAGCATCTGTCGGCGCTGGCCGACGCGGCGCTTCAGCACATTCGACGGCAAGCCGGTGGCGCGCGCGAGCGCACCGTCAGAGCCCTGGCCTTCAAGCAATGAAGCTGCGCTGCTCATGTCCGCCGTCGATGAAATGCTTCGGGCGGAACTTTAGGGAGCAAAGCCTTTAGGTTTGGTATCTTTCGCGGCCAATCCTGGTTGCCCGGGCCGGCTTTGTCTTTGTTTGGTCGTGGAAATTGCCCGATCCGGCCAGTTGCATGCTCTGAATAGTCCGCTGCCGCCGCCAGGGGGCGAAGAAAGCATATCCCTACAATGATACCGATTTGGCCGTATTATCCCACCACTCCGCCGCGCTGGTTGGCCAAAAACGCCTTCTGTGCGGCAGTTCCAGGCGGGCTCTTGCTATAATTTAAAAAATCTTGCCGTTCCGATCGAACCACTCGCCACCCCGATCCGACCAATTCCGCGAGAGGGCTATTGACTGCGACACAGGCTGCCTCGGACGATGTTCTGCTCGCTCGGATCGCTCAGGGCGACCGGCTCGCCATGCAGGTGCTGTACGGGAGGCACCATGTCAGGGTGTTCCGTTTCGGGCTTCGGCTCGTTCGGAACGAACAGCTCGCTGAAGACCTCATCAGCGAGGTTTTTCTCGATGTCTGGCGCCAGGCCGGCAAGTTCGAAGGCCGATCCGCCGTTTCCACCTGGCTCCTGGCAATTACGCGATTCAAGGCCCTGTCTGCGCTGCGTCGCAAGAAGGACGTTGAACTGGATGACGAGGCTGCCAATGCGATCGAGGATGCGTCCGATGATCCGGAAGTGGCAGTGCAGAAGAAGGATACCAGTGACGCGTTGCGCAAGTGTCTGACCTCACTTTCGCCGGAGCATCGGGAGATCGTCGATCTCGTCTACTACCACGAGAAATCCGTGGAAGAGGTGGCTGGGATCGTCGGCATACCGGAGAACACCGTGAAGACGCGCCTGTTCTATGCGCGCAGGAAATTGGCCGAACTGCTGAAGGCAGCCGGCGTGGAGCGAGGCTGGCCATGATGGCAACGAGCAGAAAAACACTGGAGCACGAGCCCGGTGAAATCGAAATGCTGTTGCCATGGCATGCCACCGGCACCCTGGATGCCCGTGATTCCCGCCGGGTTGACGAAGCGCTTGCCCGCGATCCCGAGCTCGCCAGGCAATACGCAGTGATCCGGGAAGAGTACGCCGAGACCATTCATCTCAACGAGAGCCTCGGTGCGCCGTCCGCGCGCACCATGCAGAAGCTGTTCACGGCGATCGACGCGGAGCCCGAGCGCAAGCCGCGCTCCTCGCTCAATGTCGCCGCGCGGATTACCGGGTTTTTCGCCAGGCTCTCGCCGCAGACGCTGGCCTGGTCGGCCGGTCTGGGCGCGCTCGCGCTCCTGCTGCAGGCCGGCGTGATTGGCGCGGTGCTGATGACTGACCGGCCTGCCTCGTTCCAAACCGCATCGTTGAGCACCACTGAGCCTGTCACTCGCGACATCGGAGCAGCAGCGCTGCCTCGTGCGCTGGTGCGTTTCGCTCCGGACGCGCGCGTCGCCGACATCACGGCGTTGCTCGATAAATATCAGGCCTCGATCGTCGATGGCCCCAACGGCGGATTGTTTCGGCTGCGGTTCGGCAACCGGGCGATGACCGGGGATGAAGTCGCCGGCCTGATGAGCAGGCTGCAAAACGAGAAGATCGTCAGTCTCGCGGTGGCGACACCTTAAAGCCACAGCAGGCCTGCGCGCATCGAAATTGCATTTGCCGCCTTGCTGAATACGCGGAGCTTGCGTGAACCCGAGGTCTGATGATCCAGGACGGTGCCAATCGGCGGATGAAGATGCGGCGCGGGGCCCTCGCCTTGATCGCTGCGACCTTGCCGCTTGCGTGTTTCGGGAGCCCGGCGGGTCACGCGCAAAGGCTCATGCGCACGCCCAGCATCAACATCCCGACCCGGATACCGACCATCAATCCGACGGTGGTGCCGCGGATCGATCCCAACATCGCTGGCAGGGCGGTTACAAGCGTCGGCGGATCGACACAGCGGATTCGTCCGGCCTGCGGTTACGCCTATCGCGGCAGCAGCGGCGACTGTTCGGACCAGGCTGTCACGTCGGGGGACGGCAGCGGCAACGGCCGTAAATCGGGCAAGAACAGAAGCAACGATCCCGGCCGCGATACAGCGCAGACCGCGCGCAACCCGCTCGCGATCCCCAATGAACTGGTCGCCGAGATCGACGGCGCGCTGTCGGCTGCGCAGGCCGACGCGTTGGCGCGGCGCCACGGCCTGACGCGTCTGGAATCGCAGAATTTTCCGCTGGTCGGCGCCACCATCGGCCTGTTCCGCGTCACCGACCGCAGGTCGGTTCAGGCGGCCAGCCGCGAATTCGGCGCCGACGCCGGCGTCCGCTCGGTGCAGCCGAACTTCCGTTATGCCCTGCAGGACCAGAACACGGAACTGACCGAGGGCGATCCGGCGCAATATGCCAACGCGAAACTGCGCCTGCCGCAGGCGCACGCGCTGGCGCATGGCGCCAACGTCACCATCGCCGTGATCGATTCCGGAATCGACGTCAGGCATCCCGAATTCGCGGGCGCCATCGTCGCCACCTTAGATGTGCTTGGCGGCAGGGAGGGCCCGCACGTTCACGGCACCGGCGTCGCCGGCGCGATCGTGGCGCATGCGCGGCTGATGGGGAGTGCGCCAGCGGCGCGGATTTTGGCGATCCGGGCTTTCGGCGCCGCGCCCAAGGGGGCGGAAAGCACCTCATACGTGATCCTGAAGGGGTTGGACTACGCGGCGGCGCACGGCGCCCAGATCATCAATATGAGCTTCGCCGGCCCGAGGGATGGATTGATCGAGCGCGCCATCGCGGCCGTGGCCGCCAAGGGCATCGTGATGGTGGCGGCCGCGGGCAATGCCGGTCCGAAATCGCCGCCGCTCTATCCCGCCGCTGACCCAAATGTGATCGCGGTCAGTGCCACGGACGCCCGGGACAAGCTGTTTGCGGCATCGAACCGCGGCGGCTTTATCGCGGTCTCGGCGCCGGGCGTGGAGATCTTCCTGCCCGCTCCGGAAGAAAAATATCAGATGACGTCGGGCACCTCGTTTTCCGCGGCCTATATCAGCGGTCTCGCCGCTCTGATGCTGGAGCGCAATCCAGCGCTGAAGCCGGATGAGGTGAGAGCTATCCTGATGAAAACCGCCCGTGATCTCGGCCCACCCGGTCGCGACGATCAGTTCGGCGCCGGCGAAGCGGATGCCTTTGCCGCCGTCTCGGCCGTCGTCTCCACCGCGCCGGCGGTACCGGTCGCCGGGGTTTCGGAAAGGCCCGCCGCCGAAAGCGCGTCTGACCGGCAGGAGGTTTCCACGACGAGGGCCCTTGATCCGCCGGCTGCCGCCATCGCGTCCCAGAAACCCGGTGCAGGCGAACGACAGCCTGCCGCGCAGTAAATTCTCCGTCCAGGAAGCCGGCCGGAAAAGTTAAAAAATTCGCAAGCGCCTTTGAACGTCCGGCGCACCTTCCGCGACCAATCAATGTGGGAGCGGCAATCCCTCCCCATCGAGGCTATATCCGGCGCGAGCGCCCATCCACCCCAAGCGCCCATATGGCTTGACCCGTCCGGTTGTCCCCCCGGACGGGTCTTTCGTTTCTTGCGCGGTTTGTTCGGGCGCCGTTTCGGGCCCATTCACCCTGCGATATCCGCAGGCATCTCCACGGCGCCCGGAACGTCGCAACGCGGCCATGCCGGCCTGCATCTTGACGGCGAATGATCAGGGAAACCCCGCATGACTACGGCTTTTGCTCGAAGAGCGGCCTCCGGCGGGGTCACTTGCTGGACTTAGTTGAGGTTTTCCACAAAATATATCCGTCACGTTTGATTGATTCGTGCCGTTGCGTCCGCGTCCGTTTTTCTCTCCTTGCGGGCTGGTTCATGACACAACAACTCGACGTGGCACCTGGCCGCGACGTCGTCGCGCGCTGGTGCGCCCTTGCCGAGCAGCGGCTCGAACACCTCACCGAATTGTTCGAGACCGGCCGCTGGCGCCGCTATCACAGCGAACTCGCTTTTCTCGAGAATATCCAGGAGGCCAAGGCTGCGGTCGAAACCTGGCGCGATCTGTGGAGGCGCGAGGCCTCGCTCGACAACAACGGGATCGACATGTCCTGGCTCGGCCGCACAAGGGCGGCGCCGCCACGCGGCGAACGATCGCACGATCGGGCCCACCGGCCGCAGCCG
>JBAVEE010000491.1:0-1911 GCA_049587575.1 Bradyrhizobium sp. | reverse complement strand
AGACGGCACCGGGCTCAATCAGAACCTGGTCTGCGCCAGTGACAGCTATAAGTTCGAGCTCAAGAGCGATGTGCTTGCGAAAGACGGGTCGCTTTCCGGATCATGGAACGAGATCACTCGAAACGTGGGCGGCAGCGTCGAGGGGAGCGCCAGAAATGGTCAATTCGACGTCGTCGTCAGCGCTGCGGCATTCAAGGCCAAACTTTCCGTAACGACACGCGGCAACAAGCAGTCGGTATCGATCAGCTCCGATGGCGCCATCAAGGGCGCATCGATTTCACTGTCGCGCGCATAACGATCGCTCAAACGTAATTGACTTCCGCATCATGGTTGGAGACGAGGCTCGCCCGGCATCGGCTCCGGGCCAAGGAGATGCTGCGGGCATTGCCCGCTAAGCCACGTCCGCCGCGCGCTCGCGCTGTCGGTAGAACAGCTGCCTCACCTCCGGACCGGGCCTGGCGGCGCTGAACAGATAGCCCTGCATCTCGGTGCAGCCCAGCGCGCGCAGCCGTTCCTTTTGCTCCAGCGTCTCGACGCCTTCCGCGGTCGTCGTCATGTTGCCCGCAGCGGCAATGTTGACCACCGCCTGCACGATCGCCGCAGAGCCGTCGATTTCCGCGACGTCGCTGACAAAGCAGCGATCGATCTTGATCTTGTCGAACGGGAAACGCTTCAGATAGCTCAGCGAGGAATAGCCGGTGCCGAAATCGTCCAGCGCGATCCGAACCCCGATGGCGCGGAGCTGATGCAGGATGGCCAGCGCCGCCTCGTCGTCGCGGATCAGGACCGCCTCGGTGATTTCGAGTTCCAGGCGGCTTGCCGGAAGACCCGAATCTGCCAGCGCGCCCACAACCTTCAGCGCCAGGGTCTGGCATTTCAGCTGAACGGGGGAGACGTTGACGGCAAGGCGGACGTGATCCGGCCAGCCGGCCGCCTCGGCGCAGGCGGTTCTCAGCACCCATTCGCCGAGCTCGACGATCAGGCCGGTGTCTTCCGCAACCGGAATGAATTCCGCAGGCGAGACCATGCCACGTTCGGGATGGCGCCAGCGCAGCAGGGCTTCACAGCCGGTCACCTCGCCGTTGCGAAGAGCGACAAGCGGCTGATAGTGGATTTCGAAACCGCCGTCCACGAGCGCCTGACGCAGATCCTGTTGCAGTGCGAGCTTGGCTTTTGCGCAGGCATCCATGGCCGGCTCGAAGAAACGATGGGTTCGGCGCCCGTCGGCCTTGGCGCCGTACATCGCCAGATCGGCATTCTTGATGAGCTGCTCCAGATCGGTGCCGTCGCGCGGAGCCAGTGCGATGCCGATGCTGGCATCGGTCGAGAGTTGATGGCCGAGGCATTGATAGGGCTGCCTGATCGCGTCATGAATTCGCGTAACGAATTCGACGACATCGGCGACGCTGCCGGCATTGGTCTGAATGACCGCGAACTCGTCGCCGCCAAGCCGCGCGACAAGATCGGTTTCCCTGATGCAGCCCCTGAGGCGAGCGGCGACGACCTTCAGCAGTTCATCGCCGACATGATGTCCGAGCGAATCGTTGATGCCCTTGAACTCGTCGATGTCGATATAAAGCAGTGCGAACTGCTCGCCCCGGCCGGTGCGCCGCAATTCGCGTTCAACCTGCTCCCGGAACAGCACCCGGTTCGGCAGGTCGGTCAGCGCGTCGTAATGCGCAAGGCGAGCAATCTTCTCGTCGGCGCGCCGGCGCTCGGTGACGTCTTCGACAACGTTGATGATATAGCGGGTCTCGCCGGCCTGATCCCGGACCCCGATGCGCTTTGAGGTGATCAAGCGGCTGCCCGACACCTTGCTTTCCCAGAGGTGTTCGTCCAACGACAGGCCGTCGACGGATCGCAGAGATTCGTCGTCATCCCTTGCAATTATCTCGGCAAGCTCCCTCGGGA
>JBAVEE010000490.1:0-2162 GCA_049587575.1 Bradyrhizobium sp. | reverse complement strand
GCTGTGGTCATTGCGGCCGCCGGCTGCTTGTCAGCTACAATGGCACCAACGGCGATGTCGGCCGCTATAATTGTGACGCGACCCGGAGCAATCCCGGTGCTGCTCCCTGTATCTCGTTTGGCGCTTTGCGGGTCGATGAGGCGGTGGGAGCAGAGATTGTGCGGTTGCTGCAGCCGCTCGGTGTTGAGGCAGCCATCCAAGCGATCACACAATGCGAGCACCAGTCTGGCGAAAAACAACGCCAGATCGAGCTGGCGCTCGAACAGGCGCGATACGAGGCAACCAGGGCACGCCGACAGTATGACACGGTCGACCCTGATAATCGTCTGGTCGCTGGCGAACTCGAGCGGCGGTGGAATGCCACCCTTGCGGCCGTACGCACACTCGAGGAAGAACTGGAGGCGCTGCTTCGACAGCGGCCGGTGACCTTGAGTGCAGAGGAGCGCAAGCGTCTGCTGCAAATGGGGGCTGATCTGGAGGCTGCTTGGCATCATCCGGCGGCCACTGCCGTCACGCGTAAGCGTATCATCCGCGTCGTGTTGCGTGAGGTGGTGGCCTGCGTCGAGAATGACCAGATCCATTTATTGTTGCATTGGCAGGGCGGCGATCATACCCGCCTGATGGTGAGAAAGAACCGGAGGGGGCAAACACGGTGGGCCGTCGAGCCCGAGACGGTGGAATTGATCCGCGCCTGCGCTCGATTGATGCCTGACAAAGCCATTGCCGGCATGCTCAACCGGACAGGTAAGCGAACAGGCCGATTGAATGGATGGACACAGTCGCGTGTGCGGGGCTTCCGCAACACGCACGGCATCACGGTCTACAAGGATGGCGAATGGGCCGAGCGCGGCGAAGTCACGTTGCCCGAAGCAGCCAGGATGCTCAATCTGAGCCCCCTGACGGTGTTACGCCAGATTCGCGCCGGCCTCATTCCCGCCAACCAATATTGTGTAGGCGCACCTTGGGTACTGAAACGACGGGATATCGAAGATCCGGATGTGATCGAGTGTGTCAGGGCGTGCTGCAAAAGCCCGTCATCATCAAATCCAAATCAAAAGACCTTTGTCTTTCAATAACGTAGTGAGATGGGCATTATGACGTGGGATCAGGCGTGGTGACAGCCTTAACCTTCCGCCATACGATCGATGATCCGTCGCGCTTCCGATCGGCCTCGACAGTCGGCGCCTATCTGGGCCTTACCCCTCGGCGCAACCAATCTGGGGAAACTGACATCAATGGCAAGATATCGCGATGGGGCGACCGGCTTCTCCGAAGCTACCTGTTCGAAGCGGCGACCGTTCTGCTTTATCGGACGAAGAAATGGTCCTCTCTTAAGGCCTGGGGAATGAAGCTCGCGAAGCGAATCGGCGTGAAGAAAGCGAAGGTCGCCATTGCCAGGAAGATCGCCGTGATTCTCCACTGCATCTGGGTCGACGGCACGTCGTTCGACTGGGGCCAGGCGAAGCCGGCCTGATCGCATCTTATAGGCTTCTGGTCCGGTCCGCCGGGCTGGCGATGTCCCGCTGGGACGGTGGTCGTGGTGACCTCGGTTAATCGGCTGGTGACGGCTCGTCCGTACTCCGCCCCACACGTTGAGGCACCCGATCCGGACATCATCATGAGGCGCTCCGCGACCTCGGAAAGGACCATGACCCCAGCGACGACATCAACGCGATGGCGTTGGAAACCGCCGGTGACGTCGGGTCAAATTACCGTATGGCTGGTGAGCGCATCGCCAACCGGCGCTCGCCCCGTCTCCGCAACCCCGACCAGCTTCGACGGGGCAAGCGCTATCGCCGTGCCGGGTGGGGAGCAAGGAAGTAAGGAAGTGGCTTGACAACAAACCGCAATTAAAGGGCCGATTAACACGCTTCCGCGGCCTCGTCGCCGTCGCCTGCCGATGCCTGGCAGCCGCCGCCCAGAACATCAAGAAGATCGCTCTCGCCCTGGCTCCCAGGCCCATGTTGGGCTGAAACCCACGCCTATCTCCACCAACAACTCTCAAAAACAAAACCCCGCCGAAAATCGACGGGGTTTGTCAGCAGTTTGGAGGCTCCGGAAACCGGAGCCTCTGACTTTTCACACAGCCTGCAATCGACCGCTTTTTTGTGTTTAGGATACAACTCCGGAAAGCGATCCCTCGTCAGTCGTCGTCTCCGCCG
>JBAVEE010000489.1:0-8735 GCA_049587575.1 Bradyrhizobium sp. | reverse complement strand
GCGACCTCGGCGAGATCGAGAACCTTCAGGTGTCGCTGAAAGGCCCTGCCAATTTCGTCACCATGGCGGACCGGCGCGCCGAGGAGATGCTGCTCTCCGACCTCACCAAGGCACGGCCGGGTTACGGCTTCATCGGCGAGGAAGGCGGCGTTCGCGCCGGCGATGACAAGACCCACACCTGGATCGTCGATCCGCTCGACGGCACCACCAACTTCCTGCACGGCATCCCGCAATTTGCGATTTCGATCGGCCTGCAGCGCGAGGGCACGGTGATCGCCGGCGTGATCTACAATCCCGCCAATGACGAGCTCTATATCGCCGAACGCGGCAAGGGCGCCTTTCTCAACGACCAGCGCCTGCGCGTCGCCGGCCGCCGCCAGCTCAGCGATTGCGTGGTCGCCTGTGGGCTGCCGCATATCGGACGCGGCGACCACGCGCTGTCGCGCCTCGAGATGGCCGAAATCCAGAACCGGGTGGCGGGCCTGCGCCGGTTCGGCGCCGCCTCGCTCGACATGGCGTTCGTCGCGGCCGGCCGTCTCGATGGCTACTGGGAACGCAATTTGCAGCCATGGGACATGGCAGCCGGGCAGATCATGGTGCGCGAAGCCGGCGGCACCGTCAGCGGCATTGAAGGCGACGACGACCCGCTCAAGACCGGCAATGTGATCTGCGGCAATGAATTCATCCACGCCGAGCTGGTGAAGATTCTCAAGCCGCTGGGGAAGTAGGGTTTCGCGCGGCGCGAGAACCGGCCTGGAAAGACCAGGACGACAGGCCGCCGGCCGATGCGGCCAGGGGAGAATGGAAACGTGTGGGGTGACGGGGTTTGGCTGGGGGCATTTGTGTCTATGGTCATTCCATTTTTGATTGCGGTCCTGGTCGGTCTGAAATTCAGGAATTTCTGGGTGAGACTGGTTTTCTTCCTGATCTGCGCAGCCCTTGGATTTGTTCTGTTTGCCGTTTTCGGCGCCATATGGGCCGGGTTGCATCCAGCGGAGGATGCGGACGGTTCGATCCGCACGGCTTTCCGGAATCAACTGCCGGGGCACGTCATCCTTGTCCTGGTAGTGGCGTGGTTTGCAATCTGGCGGCTCCCCAGGAAAATCGACGCTCAACGAAATCGAACTGGGGCTCCCCCGGATTCAAAATAGGACAGCCGCAAATCCCGCACGGGGCATGACGGCAGTTGTCACCCCGCCTTCATCCAGTAGTGGCTGACGCCCCGTCCGCTGCGGCCTCAAAAAGGGGAATGGCCATGGCTCGGACGGGCCTCTGCGCGCGTTCGCTGATGACCCGATCGTAGCGGGCCGGCCACTCGCGGCGTCCGCCTGAGCTTGATCGGAACTTTTCACCGTCCGGAGTATTCCCCCTTCTCCCGCAGGCAGGTGCGCGCAGGATTTGCGCCGAAGGAATATTTGATGGTCGCTCTCAGGGCTGTGTTTGGAGCAGCGGCGGTCGGCGTGATCGCCGTTGCCGGCATCGTTTATTGGGAGTGGGACGAACTCGTGCCCGTCGCCGGACTCGGGGTCAATTACGTCCGTTTCTTCGACGCGCCAAAGGGCACGCTAACAACCGAGCGCGATACCACCCAGAGCGCGGCGCAGAGCACGCAATCCGTCGCGGCAGCGCCCGGCGCCAGGCCGGTAAAAATCGCCGAACCCGCGACCGATTCGAAGAGCTGGCCGAGTTACAACAAGACGCTCACTTCCGAGCGATTCAGCGGGCTCGATCAGATCACCAGGGCGAACGCCAGCGACTTGTCGGTGCTCTGCACATATGACACCGGCCAGTACACCGGCTTCAATACCGGCCTTCTGGAGATAGAAGGGGCGCTCGTGTTCTCGACGGAATACGACATCTTCTCGATCGATCCGGTTACCTGCAAGGAGAATTGGCGGGTCCACGAGGACTACACCCCTGCCTCGCCACAGGGTGTGAGCCGCGGCCCGGCGTTTTTCGAAGATATGCTTTTCCGGGGCACGCAGGACGGGCGCGTCCTGGCCTACGATTTCAAGACCGGCAAGCGGCTGTGGGAAACCCGAATCGCCGACCCGAAGAAAGGCGAAAGCGCGCCGGCCGCGCCGATCGCCTGGAACGGACTGGTCTTCATCGGCAACGCCGGCGGCGACGTGAAGGGCGTGAAAGGGCGCATGTACGCGCTCGACGCCAGGACGGGCAAAATCGTCTGGGAGTTCTATCTCGTCCCCAAGTCGCCCGGCGACATCGAGCGCGGGCCGGAGGCGCCTTCACCGCTCACCGCCTCGACCTGGAGCACTCCGCCGGGCCAACCGATCACCGGCGGCGCCACCTGGACGTCCTACACGCTCGATCCGAGCAACGGCATCCTCTACGTGCCCGGCGGCAATCCGGCGCCGGATTTCGCGGTCCGCGAGCGGGGCGGCGAAAACCTGTATTCCGGCTCCATCGTCGAACTCGATGCAAAGACGGGCGCGTACAAAGGCCATTACAAGATCGTTCCGAAGGATTGGCATGATTGGGACGTCTCCGCCGCCCCGGTCGTCACCACCCTCGCGTCCGGCAAGAAGGTCCTGTTCGACGCGCCGAAGGACGGCCATCTCTATGCCTTCGATCTTGCCTCGCAGAAGCAGATGTATCGCGTTGCCGTCACCAAGATCGACAACGCCGACGCGCCGTTCGAACCCGGCAAGGCGGTGCATTTCTGCCCAGGCTCCACCGGCGGCGCCGAGTGGAATGGCCCTGCCTACGACCCGCAGAATGACCTGGTAATGGTCGGCGAAGTGCAGTGGTGCACAACGGTGACCGTGCAGCCCAAGGAGGCCGTGGAGAAGATCGCGGCAGGCAAGCCGTGGTCCGGCATGGATTCGATCAACCCCTACAACATCTGGGGCAAGTCCGATCCGGTGTTCGACTGGGCCGGCTGGGTCTATGCGGTTGACGCCGAGACCGGCGCCTGGCGCTGGCGGGTCAAGTCCAATTATCCGGTGCAGAGCGGCGTGACGCCGACGGCGGGCGGCGTCGTTTTCTTCGGCGACATGGGCGGCAATTTCTACGCGCTCGACGCCAACACCGGCGACAAATTGTGGGGCCGGAAGATCGGCGGCGCCATCGGCGGCGGCGTCATCACCTACGAATCCGAAGGACGGCAGCTGGTCGCCGTCGCCACCGGCCTGACGGAAGTCATCTGGCCGTCAGAGCAGACGACGGCGAAAGTGTCCGTGCTCGGCGTCAAGCCCCGATAACAGTCCGCGCACCGCCATCATCGACTAGCGTCGTTAAGCCGCCTTCATCCGGTAGTGGCTGACGCCCCATTCGCTGCCGTCGGCGTAACCGAACATCCCGGCGGTGGCGAGGAAGAACCAGCGCCAGCGCCGCATCCACAACGCGGTATCGCCGCCATAGACGCCGCGCAGCATGCCTTCGATCTCGGTGCGGTTCGCGTCGAAATTCCTGAGCCAGTCGAGCGCGGTGCGCCGGTAATGCTCGCCGCCCCAGCGCCATTCCTTCTCGACCTCGAACAAATCGGCGTATTGCCGGATCAAATGGTGGCTCGGCATCACCCCGCCGGTGAAGAAATGCCGCGCGATCCAGTCTTCCCCGTCGCCGCGGTCGAACAGATAGGCGCCGGAGCGATGGGTGAAGATGTGCATGAAGAAGCGGCCGTCCGGCTCGAGCCACGACCTCAGCCGCGTCATCAGTTCGCGCCAGTTCATCATGTGCTCGAACATCTCAACCGAGACGATGCGATCGAATTGCCGGTTGGGATCGAACACATTCATGTCCTGGGTGATGACGCGAAGATTTGTCATTCCGCGAGCGGCAGCCTCGCCCTGTATGTACATGCGCTGCGAATGCGAATTCGACACCGCCGTGACAGCGGCGCGCGGATATTGCCGCGCCATCCACAGCGACAGCGAGCCCCAGCCGCAGCCGAGTTCGAGGATCGACTGGCCGTCGGCGAGATCGGCGTGCTCGACGGTCTGGCGCAGCGCTTCTTCCTCCGCCTCCTGCAGCGTCGAGGCCGGCCCGCGGTAAAAGCACGATGAGTATTTGCGGTTCGGTCCGAGCACGAGGGCGAAGAAGTCCGTCGGCACCTCGTAATGCTGGGCATTGGCCGCCTCGGTGTGCTCGGCGATGGCGCGTGCCGCCATTTCCTTCGCAAAGCTCGCATCGCTTTCCGCGTTGCCGGCCGCAAGCCGTGTCGCGGTCCGCGAGCACAGCCGCTGGATCGCGGCGCGAATGACGAGGTCCGGCAGCGGCACCCGCTCGGCGGCGCCAATGATCGAGGCAACGAAGCTCACGTGACCACTCCTGTTCGCGGCGGCAGCGGAAAGAACCGGCTGGTGCGCGACTGATAGTCGCGGTAGCGCTCGCCGCGCGTGCGCAGCATCTGCGCCTCCAGCGGCGGGATGCCGGTGACGTGGACCAGGATCCAGTACATGAAGGCCGGCGCCAGCAGCGTGGCCCAGCCCCAGGGATAAAAAAGCGGGTCATACGGCGAGATCGCGATGACGGGATAGGCCACCCAGCCCAGCCATTCGAAGAAATAGTTGGGGTGGCGCGACCAGCGCCACAGACCGACGTCGCAGACCCGGCCTCGGTTGGCGGGACGCTCCCGGAAATTTTTCAGCTGCGCGTCAGCCAGCGCTTCTCCCGCAATTCCCGAAAGCAGGATCAGCGCGGCGAGATAGTCCTGCGGGCGCAACTGGTCCGAGGGAAAGTGCGCGGCGACAAAGACCGAAAACACCAGCGGGATCGATCCAAATGCCTGGTTTTGCAGAAACACGAACATCTTGCGTGGCGCATCGACGCCCCATTCGCGGGCGAAGGCGGCATAGCGCGGATCGTCGGGGATGCCTGATGTCCGCACCGCGATGTGCAGGCCGAGCCGGAGCGACCAGATCGCCACCAATGCGGCGACCAGCCATTGCCTCGCGTTGGGTTCGAGGCCTGCAACCGGCCACAGCGCGCTCCCGGCGCCCACGAGCCCGAGCGAGAACGTCCAGATGGTATCGACCCAGCCGGAATTGCCGGTGCGCTGCTGCACCATCCACGCCCCCGCCATCAGGAGCGACAGCGACAGCGCGATCGCGGCAAGCGCCTCAAGATGGAAAATCATCGAAAATTCCCGTTAACCGCCTGAGGCGTCAAAGATTTGTACAAATACGTGGGAGTCTAAGCGCGGTTTCACGCGGAAGTTCCACATTCCTGCCTCCGACCGACCGCAACCGGCTTTTTTCTCGGGCCCGCTGTGCCATATTGGAGCCCGAAAGCGTTTCCTCGCAACGGATGACATCGGCGATGCCTTCAGGCCCCCCTTCCCGCTCCGCGATGGAGATCGAACTGGCCAAACTGTCCTCGCCACGGATTTTCCTGGTGCGGATGCTGGTGTTCCTGGTGCTGTGCGCGCTGGTGATGATCGTGCTCTACAAGCAGATCGTCACCGCCTTTTTCGCCAATCCCGGGCTCAACGCGCTGATCGGCCTGGTGCTGGCGGTCGGCACCATCCTGTCATTCCGCCAGGTGATCCGGCTGTATCCGGAAGTCGCCTGGGTCAACAATTTCCGCATCGCCGATCCCGGGCTTGCGATCGAGCGGCACCCGACGCTGCTGGCGCCGATGGCGGCGATCCTCGGCGGCGAGCGCAGCGGACGGATGACGATCTCGCAGCAGACGATGCGCCACCTGCTCGACTCTATCGCCACGCGGCTGGACGAGGCCCGCGACATTTCCCGCTACATGACCGGCCTTTTGGTGTTTCTCGGCCTGCTCGGCACCTTCTGGGGCCTGATCGAAACCGTCGGCTCGGTCGGCAAGGTGATCGACGGCCTGAAGGTCGGCGGCGACGCCGGCGCCCTGTTCGACACCCTGAAGGAAGGCCTGGCCGCGCCGCTCGGCGGCATGGGGATTTCGTTTTCATCCTCGCTGTTTGGCCTCGCCGGCTCGCTGATTCTCGGCTTTCTCGACCTGCAATCGAGCCAAGCGCAGAACCGCTTCTATACCGATCTCGAGGATTGGCTTGCCTCCACCGTAGGCGGCTATTCCGGTGAGACCGGCACCAGCGGCGAACTTCAGGCCACGGTCGAGCGGCTGCGGCTGACGTTGGAGGAAGGCGGCGCGAGCCGCGGCACCACCGCGGCGATGGCCAATCTGGCCGAAGCCATCCAGGGCCTGGTCACGCATATGCGGACCGAACAGCAAATGATCCGCGAATGGGCCGACGGCCAGGGCGAACAGAACCGCGAAATCAAGAAATTGCTCGAGCGGCTCGCCCGCCAGCCCGAGCAGGGTTAGGGATGGCTTTTTCAAGCGAAGCGGGTACCGGTACGCTCGCAGAAGAGGCGTCAAATAAAAGCGATCGTTCCCCGGATGCTGCGCAGCACGAAGTGATGCGCTGCTGATCCGGGGCCCACTTGGTCCCGGCTCTGCGCAGCAGCGTTGCACGCTGCACCGCGTCCGGGACACGAGAGTAGCGGAGACTTTCAAATGGCCCTGGCCCGTGCCCGCCGCAGTGAATCCGGCTTCAACTACTGGCCGGGCTTCGTCGACGCGCTGTCGACGCTGGTGCTCTCGATCGTGTTCCTGCTGTCGGTGTTCCTGGTGGTGCAATTCTTCCTGTCGCAGGAGGTCACCGGCAAGGACAAGGCGCTGCAACAGCTCAACGCCAAGATCGCGGAGCTCAACGACCTGTTGTCGCTGGAGAAGCTCGGCAAACTCAATCTCGAAGACACGCTCAGCCAGGTGCGGGCGGGACTCGTCTCCGCCGAGGCCGAGCGCGACCGCGTCAAGGGCCTCTATGAGGGCCTCGCGGGAGCGGGCGGCGACGCCGCCGGCCGCGCCACCGAACTCAACAAGGCGCTGGATTCCGAAAAGCAGGTGTCGGCGCGCGCGCTGGCGCAGATCGAGGTGTTGAACCAGCAGATCAGCGCGCTGCGCCGCCAGCTCGCCGCCCTCGAGGAAGCGCTCGATGCCTCGGAGAAACGCGACCGGGAATCCCAGGGGCGGATCGCCGATCTCGGCCAGCGGCTCAACGTCGCGCTGGCGCAGCGGGTGCAGGAATTGTCGCGCTACCGTTCGGAATTCTTCGGGCGGCTGCGCGCCATTCTCGGCAACCGGCCCGACATACGGATCGTCGGCGACCGCTTTGTATTTCAGTCGGAAGTATTTTTTGACACCGGACAGGCCGTGCTGTTGCCTGAGGGCCGCGCCGAGCTGGACAAGGTCGCGACCGCGCTGATCGATCTCGACAAGCAGATCCCGGCCGAAATCGCTTGGGTGCTGCGGGTCGACGGCCATACCGACGTGCGGCCGATCAACAGTCCGCTGTTCAAGTCGAACTGGGAGCTGTCGTCGGCGCGCGCGATCTCGGTGGTGCAATATCTGATTTCGCTCGGCGTTCCGGCGCAACGGCTGGTCGCGGCCGGCTTCGCCGAATTCCAGCCACTCGACACCGCCGCGACCGAAGACGCCTACAAGCGCAACCGCCGCATCGAGCTGAAGCTGACGGAACGGTAGGTCTCGTGTCCCGGACAAGCGGGCGCTCGCGAGCGATGATCCGGGACCCAGCTATCATGATGACGATTCTTCCGCTGGGTCCCGGGTCTCGTTCCGCTCGGGCCATGCCCTCGCACCACTCGCCCGGGACACGATGACTTCGCAATTTCAGCTTCGCCCCTATCAGCCTTCGGACGAAGATGCGGCGATCGCGCTGTGGCACAGGACCTGGCAGCAGGCCTATCCTTCAATCGATTTTGCGGCGCGCGTGCCGTGGTGGCGCGAGCGCTGGCGCAACGAACTGGTGCGGAATGCGGCGATCCTGGTCGCGGAAGAAGCCGGCGAACTGGTCGGGTTCGTGACCATCGACGCGTCCGGCTATCTCGACCAGCTCGTGGTCGCCCCCGATCACTGGGGCTCAGCGCTCGCCGACACGCTGGTCCACGAGGCAAAGCGGCTGTCGCCCGACCGCATCACGCTGTTGGTCAACACCGACAATACCAGGGCGATCCGCTTTTACGAGCGCAACGGCTTTGGTCACGCCGGCGAGGACGTCAACCCGACGTCGGGAAGGCCGGTGCTGCGGATGCAGTGGCAGGCGCATCCCAAAGAGGCCACTGAGAGCGGAGGGGTCCGATGACGCGAACCGAACTGGCAAAGGGAACGGCGACGTTTATTGCCGTTACCGCCGCGGGATTTCTATCGACCATCTCCGTCGATCGGCATTATGGCGCCGCGGGCGATCGCAACCGGCCAGATGCGCTGTCCCCCGCCTCGACGGCCTGCGTCGAAGCGGATGGCTCCTGGAAAAACTGGGTGTGGGCGAACGTACCGATGCTTTCGCCCAAATGCGCGCCGGATCGCTAAAGCGTTTTCGAGCGAAGCGGGCCGCAGTTCGCGTCAAGAATACGCGTCAAAAAACCTGATCCTCACACGCCCTCGAACTGCAGCCTTGCCAGCCGCGCATAGAGGCCGCCCGCGGCGACCAGCGAGGCGTGGGTGCCCTGTTCGACGATGCGGCCCTGATCCAGCACCATGATCCGGTCGCAGGACAGGACGGTGGCAAGCCGATGCGCGATCACCAGCGTGGTGCGGTGGCGCATCAATTCCTCCAGCGCGGTCTGCACCAGCGTCTCGGACTCGGCGTCGAGCGAGGAGGTGGCCTCGTCGAGCAGCAATAGCGGCGCGTCGCGCAGGATCGCGCGCGCGATCGCGATGCGCTGGCGCTGGCCTCCGGACAATGTGACGCCGCGCTCGCCGAG
>JBAVEE010000488.1:0-1505 GCA_049587575.1 Bradyrhizobium sp. | reverse complement strand
ACATCAAGGAGGTCGGCTTCGAGCTTTACCAGTCGATGCTGGAGGAGGCGATCCTCAACCTCAAGGCCGGCGTGGTCGAGCCCGCGGCCGATCGCTGGTCGCCGCAAATCACCATCGGCATGCCGGTGCTGATCCCGGAGGAGTATGTCGCCGACCTCTCGGTGCGGCTGTCGCTGTACCGGCGGCTGGCCGATCTCGATACCGACGACGAGATCGACAATTTCGCCGCCGAACTGCGCGACCGTTTCGGCGTCCTGCCCGACGAAGTGCGCTATCTGTTCAAGGTCGCGGCGATCAAGGCCTATTGCCGCAGAGCCAATGTCGAGAAGGTCGATGCCGGGCCGAAGGGCGCGGTGATCACCTTCCGCGACAACAAATTCGCGCAGCCGGATCGCCTCGTCTATTTCATCCGCCAGCACGGCCAGGCCGCGCGGGTGCGGCCCGACATGAAGGTGGTGTTCTTCCAGGAATGGGTGACGCCGGAAGAACGCCTGATGGGAACCACCGAAATCCTCCGCCAGCTCGCCAATCTCGCCGAGGACCGCAAGGCGGCCGGTGCAGCGGAGGAAGCCTCACCGTCATTGCGAGCGCAGCGAAGCAATCCATAGCCAATCCCAGGAAGATGGATTGCTTCGTCGCTTGCGCTCCTCGCAATGACGAGAGGACAATGCTTATGACGCCGCGCGGCGGGCTTCGCCATGCAATCGCGCCAGCAGGGATTGCGCCGTATCCGACGGCTGCAGGGCCGCGAGCGTGACGTCCGGCTCCGAGCGGGTGTCGCGCTTGCCGTGGGCGGTATGCCGCATCACGCTGGAAAGCCGCCGCGCGATGGCGTGCGCGGTGCGCAGGTCGGTCTCAGCGAACACCGCGATCACCGAGCCGTCGTCCCGGGCGGCGCCGAAATCCATCTGCCGCATCAGGCGGCTCAGGATCCGGGCGCCGTCGAGCTGCGCGCGCGGGTGGGCGGGATCGAACGCAAAACGCGCCACCGACAATCCGCCGCCGCGCGCGAGCGTCTGCCGGACGGCGGTGGTGAAATCGCGGTCGAACGCCGCCGCCGTCAGCAGGCCGGTTCGCGGATCGAGCAGTCCGCCGGCGTCGATCGAGCGCAGCGTGCGGCTCAGATCGGCCTCGAAGGCGTGCTGGCGGATCAGCGGCAGGGCGTTGGCGGCAATGCGGGCGGGATCGCCGGAGAGGGCTTCAAGGTTCGGCAGATCATAGGCCGGCGCCGATCCGTCCGGCGTCACCACCACAGGCAGATTGCGGAAGCGAGAATCCTCCGCCAGCACGGTGAGGAAGGCATCGACCACGCGGGCGCTGAAACCCTCGGCGAGCACGATGCCGTCGATGTCGCGGGTGTTGAGGTGTCTTGCCGCGGCTTCAATGCTCAGCGCCCCGACGATCCCCATGCGCTCGCCGAGCGCGACCGAGAGCGCGGGATAGGCCGCGCCGCGTCCGATCAGCAGCACGGTGGCGTCGCGAGCCGGATCCGCACCGGCGATGGC
>JBAVEE010000487.1:0-5183 GCA_049587575.1 Bradyrhizobium sp. | reverse complement strand
GTCGCCGGTCAGCATGACCATGCGGGCAATCCCGGCCTCGCGCAGCAGCCGGATCGCCCGCGGCGTATCGGAACGAAGCTCGTCGGCGAGCAGCAAGGCGCCGATCGGCCGTCCCTCGACTGCGACGAAGACGACAAGCGCCGAACGCCAGGAGGCGCGCCGGATCGCCCGCGACGCCCAATCAGTCACGCGCGCGCCGCCATAGATCATGTCGCGGGATCCCGCGGTCACCTTCCGCCCCTCGATCACGCCGTGCAGCCCCGAGCCCATGGATTCCCGTACCTGCTCGGGCACTTTGAGGCCAAGCCCGCGCTCGACCCCGGCCTGGACGATGGCGGCGGCGAGAACATGGTGCGACGCCTGCTCGAGCGAGGCGCCGAGCATCAACACTTCATCAGCCGACTCTCCCGGCGCCACTTCGACGGAAAGCAGCCGGGCGCCGCCGACCGTCAGCGTTCCAGTCTTGTCGAACAGCACGGTATGGGCCCGCGCCAGCGCTTCCAGCGGGCCTCCGCCCTTGACCAGAATGCCGCGCCGGGCCGCTTGTGCGACGCCGGCGATGAAGGCGACGGGGGCAGCCAGAATCAGCGGGCACGGCGTCGCCGCGACCAGCACCGCGAGGCTGCGGATCAGATCGCCCGAGATCAGCCAGGCGACGAAAGCGAGCGCGAGCGTAACAGGCAGGAAGATCAGCGCGTAGCGATCGGCCAATCGCACGAACGGCGCTTTGGCGGTCTGCGCCGCGGTCACCATCCGCACGATGCCGGCATAGGTGCTTTCGCCGGCTGCAGCGGAGACCGTCAGTTCGAAGGCTTCGCCGACATTCAACGAACCGGAGAGGATAGCCGCGCCGCGCGCCCTGACCACCGGGATCGGTTCACCCGTCACGGCCGATTCGTCGACGGTGGCCGCGTTCGAGATGACCACGCCGTCGACCGGAATGATTTCGCCGGCCCGCACCAAAAGCCGGTCGCCGACCGCGACGGCAGATATCGGCACATCTTCGATACGGTCGTCGACGCGACGATGCGCCTCGCGCGGCGCGCGATCGACCAAAGCGCGCAGATCGTGCTCGGCGCGGGCAACCGCGAGATCCTCGAGCACGTTGCCGCCGGAATACATCAGCGCGACGACCGCGCCCGCGAGCGGCTGGCCAAGCGCCAGCGCCGCGCTCATCGAGACCAATGCGATCGCATCGACGCCGAATCGGCCGGCCAGAAAATCCCGAACGATGGAAACGGCAAGTCCCGCCACCACGGGCGCGGTCGCCAGCGTCCAGAACAGATCGGCAAGGTCGGACCGGCCGACGGCATGGGCAGCAATGCCCGCCGCCAGGCCGGTAACGGCGATCGCGACCAGGGCCCATCGCAGCACGCGCTCATATGGCATCGACCGACCTGTCCCGTGCTCATGCAGTTTGCGGCGTTTGTCGCCGAAAATACGCGGGCCGGGCTTGAGGGAAATCAAGAGCGGTCGGACGAATTGCCGCGATGTGCGAACGGGAACGAAGTGCAATCAGGCGGTATTGCCGGCGTCGACGGTCAAAACGGTACCGGTGACGTTGCGGCCGCCTTCGCCCAGCAGGTATTCCACCATGCGGGCGACATCGTCCGTCTCGGGCAACCGGCGCAACGCGCTGCGGCCGGCGATGCGTTTGCGGGCATCGTCCGACAGGCTTCCGGTCAACTCGGTATCGATGAAGCCGGGCGCGATCGCGTTGACGGTGATCCCTACCTTGCCGACCTCGCGCGCCAGCGAGCGGGTGAAGCCTGTTGCGGCGGCCTTGGTCGCGCCGTACACCGACAGGCCGTTATACCCTGTGGAAGCGATGATCGAGGACAGGTTTATGATACGGCCGGCGCCCTCGGCCATCATGTGCCGCACCACATATTTTGTAAGAATGACGGGAGAAAGGACGTTGAGGCGCAACAGCGCCTCGATCTCGCTGTTGTGCATGGTCGCCAGCAGCCCTTCAGTGCCGATGCCGGCATTGTTGACGAGGCCGTAGATCGCGCCGAATTCGTCGCGCAGGTTCTTGACGAAGGCAGGAATGGCGCCGGTCTCGCTGAGATCGAACGCCCTGAAGTGAAGGCCGCCGGTTCCCCGCTCCACGACGCCGCGCATCGTCTCGCGCAACTCGTCGCTTTCGCGCCGCGCCACCGCGATCACATTATAGCCGGCGCCTGCAACCCTTCGCGCGATCGCGAGGCCGATACCGCGGCTTCCGCCGGTCACCAGAACATTATGCATCGTGTCGGGCCAGCTTTCCTGCCGTCGTGACGTCGAGCGCCGCCACGAATGTGATCATGGCCGGCACCTTGTGCGGCGCCAGAGACGCCCGGCAATCGGCCAGAATCTTCTTGCGAATGTCGTCGCTGCGGCCGGCGTCGCAATCCCCGGCCAGGATGACGTCGGCGACCACGATGGCGCCGGTGATCGGGCTGCGGCGCGACCGGGCGCGGGACATGCGCACCTCGGCGTGCCGATTGATGACCGCTTCGATTTCCTCGGGATGAACCTTCAGCCCGCCAATATTGATGATGCCGCCGCGCCTGCCGACAAAGTGGTACCGGTTCCCGCGCAGCTCAACCATGTCACCGGTGTCGACAAATCCGTCGCCGTCGGTCAGGGCGGCCGCATGCCGGCCGACATAGGCATGCGCGGCTCGCCCCGAGCGAATCCGCAACGATCCATCCACGACTTTCATCTCGACGCCGTCGCGGGTCTCCCCGATCAAGGCTGCGGGAAAGCCCTCAAGGCCATCATTGACGGCAAAGCCGACGCCGGCCTCGGTCGACGCATAGGCGTGACCGATCGAGGCTTCGGGAAACGCGCGGCGCAAACCATCCAGCACGGCCTGATCGGCAATCTCGCCCGACAGGCGAACGTAACGCGGAGAAAAGCCCGAAGCTGCGCCGCTCATCAGAAGCTTGCGCCAGTGCGACGGCGTGCCCGATATGTGCGTGACAGCCTTTTCCCGCAGGCGCGCCACATAATCAGCGATCGGCTCTCCCGGCTCCGACAGCACCATCGATCCGCCGCCGATGACGGCGCGCAAAAATATCTGAAGGCCGCCATAGCGCCTGATGTCATAGAAGGTCGCCCACACCGGCGGCGCGCCGCGGGCCGGGCCGTCTGCGACAATCGCGCCGGTCAGTCCCTCCAAGGTATGGCCAACGATTTTCGGAACGCCTGAAGTGCCTGAAGTCAGCATCAACCATTCCGTCGGCCGCTCGGTTTTTACGCGTGCGGCCGCAGGCTCCGGGCCGCGGGCCGCCACCACCAGGTAGACACCGGCGTCGGCCCAGCGCGCCGGCTCGTCGGTAACGATGGCATCGATTTCCGCGTCTTCGATCAGGGCGTTGACGTGATCGGCCTTGAGGTCGGGCGGACACAGCAGCATTCGCCGGGCCACACCGTCGATCTCGATCATTGCGAGGCCGGATATCAATTGATCCGCGACGGCCAGCAGCACCGAGCGCCCGACGAGCTGGCGCGGGCGGCCTATGAGGCAGGTTTCGCCGGCAATATCCGTCAACGACACGACCCGCCGCGCGTCCGAAAGGGTGCGGCCCTTCAGGTCGGGATCAAGATAGTCGCGCAGCGCGAAGATTTCACGCGGGGACATTTTCATAGGCCCTGATGAAGTCGCCTATCGTCAGCGGAAAGCTTGCATCCTCCGATATGGTAAACGGATCGATGCCGAGATCATCCTCAAGCCGCGCTACCAGGATGGCGAAAGCCAGCGAATCGAAACCGGTCTCGTGAAGAGACAGGTCGTCATCGAGCGGCGGCAGGGTGACCTGCTGCTCGACGGCAATCTGCTGTATCGCCGAAAGAATCCTTAACCTTACCGACATGGATCGTTTAGCCTTCTCGTTAAATTGTGAGAGCCCATGATAGATCGCAAATGTGAAATAAACCCTCTTTTGCCCGATCTTTTACGTCCATTGGTAAACACCCTGCTCGCCGTCAAGCCGCGTTTTCGCGAAATACAGGAAGGCGATCTTGACGCGATCGGCGATTTGCTGACCAGGGGCTTCGCACACCGCAACCGCGAGTACTGGATGCGTGGCCTCCGCCGCCAAGGTGCACGGTCTCTGCCCGCAGTCACGCCACGCTACGGTTACCTGCTGGAGCATCAGGGCACGCCGGTCGGCTGCCTGCTGCTGATCTATTCGAGCAAGATCATCGACGGTGAAGCCGCAGCGTGCTGCAATGTTTCAAGCTGGTATGTCGATCCGGCATTCCGCAACTATGCGGCGCTGTTTGCTTCGATGACGCAGAAGCGCAGGGAAATTACCTATCTCAACGTCACGCCGGCGGTTGCGACGTGGCCGATCCTCGAGGCACAGGGCTTTGCGCCCTATTGCCGCGGCCTCTGTTTCTCCGTTCCGGCTCTGTCGCGAGGCGGACGCGGCGTGACGGTCGAAGCCGTTACGCAGGAGACGGCATTCGTCGCCGGCTTGACGGATGCGGACCTTGCGATGCTCAAGCGCCATGCGGAATATGGCTGCCTCAGTCTGGTGTGCCGCACCAGCCAAGAAGTCCTTCCCTTCATTTTTTTCTACTTGCGAAAACGCCGCGGGATAATCGCCCTGCCCGCCATGCACCTCGGTTATTGCCGCAGCGTCGCCGACTACATCAAATGCGCGGGTGCGATCGGGCGCTATCTGCTGCGGCGGGGAAGGCCGATCATCATCGTTGACGCCAACGGCGCTGTGGCGGGCTTGCCCGGCGTCTATAGCGAGGCGCGGGGCCGCAAATATTTCAAGGGCCCGCACCGACCCCGGCTCGGCGACCTGGCCGACACCGAACTCGCCATTTACGGCATGTGACGACCGGCCCTGCCTCGTTGCGATAAAGACCGCCTGCTGCATTGTGAGCGATATTGCTCACTCGGTAGCGCAGCCGGACATGCTCTGCCGAAGCAGTGATGGCATCGGGGAACCATTCACGCGGCAGTTGATTGGAATGGTGCAGCCGCGGTCTCGCGCGCTCCACCCCCAAATTCAGAAGTTTTGGTTTGGCGCCCGTGCGACGAACGGCACGTGGACTGCTGCGTAAAGAAGGATTGGATTTTCTCTTCACAAGCCGCCGCTCCGAATTCGATCGGGGGCGCAGGCTGGAGGGTAGCGCGTGCTCAAGGTCCTGATTGTTGAAGACGATCTCATGCTGGCGGA
>JBAVEE010000486.1:0-1607 GCA_049587575.1 Bradyrhizobium sp. | reverse complement strand
TAGGCTTGGGCTCGGCTTTGGTTTCAGGCTTGGGCGCGGCTTTGGCTGCAGGCTTGGGCTCGGCTTTGGCTTCAGCCTTGGGCTCAGCTTTGGCTTCTGGCTTGGCTTCAGGTTTGTCCTTCTCTTTCAGAAGTTCCTCGACGCCCTTTTCCAGCGACGCGAGGTAATCCGCGATGCTCCAAGCCACTTTTTGCCCATTCGTGGTGAGTTCGATCCCGCTCACCAGGTCCGGCGCGGTCTCGAACCGGACCGGTATTTTGGCCGAGAAGGTTTCATCGAGCGCATTTTGTATCGCTGTGCGTTGTTCCGCGGGCAAGTCGAACGCGCTGCGCACCAGCGCGGGGTCGGACGCTGACTTGAGCGCCTCGGCGAGGCCAGCTTTCGACTTGCCGTCCATCTCCCGCAAGCGGCGCGTGAACACCTCAGCCAGGCGTTCTTCCAGACTCGTCGTGGCGAGATCCGTCAGTGCCTTGCGCGCGATGGCAAATACTTCCTGCCGGGTCCGCCGACTGATAGCTTCACTTAAATGATGCGCGTCGCTTCTCAGCGTTTCCTGTCGCTTCGCGCTCAAGGCGTCGGCGGCCTGCCGCGCTTCGCCGAGGAGCCGCTGACGTTCGGCTCTCGCCTCCTCCGCAGCCTTGCTCAGGAGCGCGGCACGCTGCTGGTCGAATTCCTCGTTCTTGTGCTGGAACTGGTCGCGCTCCTTTTTGGCTTCGGCCTTTTTTGCGTCGGCGTCCGCAATCTCCGTGGCGACCCGTTTCTCCCGCGCGTCGACGGCGTCGAGAATCGGCTTGTAGAGAAAGCGCTTCAGTAACCACGCCAGGATGATGAAGTTGATCGCTTGCGCACCGACGGTGAACCAATCGATGAGCATGGCCTATTTTCCCGCGGCTTGGGCGATGATATGATTCCAGAACGGGTTGGCGAAAATGAGAATCATCGAAACCACAAAGCAGTAGATCGCGATGGACTCGATCATTGCGAGACCCACGAACAAAGTACGCGTGATCGTCGTTGCAGAATCGGGTTGCTGGGCGAGCGAACTCAATGCCGTGGCGACTGCACGCCCTTCGCCGAGCGCAGGCCCGATACTTCCCAGGGCAATTGTCAGGCCCGCGGTGACGATTGAAGCCATTGCGATGAGCGTTATGCTATCCATAGTCGTTCCTCTTGAGCCGGGGTTCGTATTTCAGTGTTCTGCGACGGGTTCAGGTTTTGGGTTGCGGACGCGCGTGGCGGACGCGATGTAAACCGCGGCCAGGATGCTGAAGATGTAGGCTTGCACCATGCCGGTGAGCAGGCCGAGCACACTCATGGCGATCGGGAAAATGAAAGGCGTGATGGTCAGCAAGATCGCGAGGATCATCGTCCCGCTCATCATGTTGCCGAACAGGCGGACCGCCAGAGCCAGCGTGCGTGAAAGTTCGCTGATGATGTTAAACGGCAGCATGATGACGGTCGGTTCCACGTAAGACTTGAGATAACCGCCCAGCCCCTGCTCCCTGATGCCGAAAAACGGCACGGCCACCAACACGCATAAGGCGAGTGCAGCGGTGGTCGAGAGCGACCCCGTTGGCGGCTCGTAGCCGGGAATGATGGTGCAGAGG
>JBAVEE010000485.1:0-5965 GCA_049587575.1 Bradyrhizobium sp. | reverse complement strand
GGTTGATCCGGCGCACGCGAAGTTCGGACGGCGTCACCAGGATTTCCTCGCTTGCCCTGGCGCGGCGGAAATTGATCCGGAACGCCCAGTAGATCGCCAGCAGATCGAGGCCGAAAAAGCCGAGCACCGGCCAGGCGCCCATCAGCAGGAAGGCGAGGCCGGCCGCGAAACTGATCACGCTGGCAAACGCCATCACCACCAGAAAGCCGGTGCGATTAAGCGAGCGATGCGGCGTCAGCAGCGCGGAGAACAATTCCGGCGCTGCATCCGGATCAAATTGATTGCCTGCGGTCATTGCGGGTCAGTATACCCCGAACATGTCGAAAATCACACGCAGACCGCTGCCCAAATCGAAGCCAGCAATTGCCAAACGCGCCGGGAACTCGAAGGTGCCCGGGGCCGCGACGCCGAAGCGCGGCAAATCGGCCGCAAAAGCCGCGGCGAAATCGGGGCCATCCCGCGCCACTGCAAACCAGGCAAAACCCTGGACGTCAGCCGAAGTGCGCGAGGCCTTCAGCCGGTTTCGCAAGGCCAATCCCGAGCCGAAGGGAGAGCTCGAGCATCTCAATCCCTTTACGCTGCTGGTCGCGGTGGTGCTGTCGGCGCAGGCGACCGATGCCGGCGTCAACCGGGCAACCCGCGCGCTGTTTGCGGTCGCCGACACGCCCCAGAAGATGCTGGCGCTCGGCGAAGAAAGATTGCGCGACTACATCAAGACCATCGGGCTCTATCGCACCAAGGCGAAAAACGTCATCGCGCTGTCGGAGAAACTGATCGCCGAGTTCGGCGGCGAGGTGCCGCGCACCCGCGCTGAACTGGAATCGCTGCCGGGCGCCGGGCGCAAGACCGCCAACGTCGTGCTCAACATGGCGTTCGGCGAGCACACCATGGCGGTCGACACCCACGTGTTTCGCGTCGGCAATCGCACCGGGATGGCGCCGGGCAAGACCCCGCTCGAGGTCGAGCTCGGCCTTGAGCGCGTCATCCCGGCGGAATTCATGCTGCACGCCCATCACTGGCTGATCCTGCACGGCCGCTACACCTGCCTCGCCCGCAAGCCCCGCTGCGAACTATGCCTGATCAACGATCTGTGCCGCTGGCCGGAGAAGACGGTGTAAAACCCCATCCAGAGGGTCGCGCCTGCGCGAAGGCGCGAAGAATGGGCAGCGTCCCCTATCATTCGAGCCGCGCGCGTCACCATGAGGGGTTCACGTCGGCGGCACGCATTCGAGACCTTGTGCCGGGAAAACGCCGAGACTACCCTTCGCGACGCGCCAGGGCCTGGATCAAGGGCCGCGTGCCTGCCGGGAGGGACGTCATGCGATTTGGGCTTGTGCTTGTTTCGGCTGTGGCAGCGTTGAGCCTCGGCGCACCGGGAGCGCGCGCGCAGATCTCCGACGATGTCGTCAAGATCGGCGTGCTGAACGATCAATCCGGGCTCTACGCCGATCTGGGCGGCCCGGGCTCGGTCGTGGCCGCGCGCATGGCGGTGGAGGATGCCGGGGGCACCGTGCTCGGCAAGCCCGTCGAGATCGTGTACGCCGATCATCAGAACAAGTCCGATGTCGGCGCCGCCATCGCGCGGGAATGGTTCGAGGTCGGCAAGGTCGACATGGCGATCGGGTTTGACCATTCGGCTGTCGCCCTTGCGGTCGAGCAACTCGCCGCCGAGAAGAACCGGATCGCGATTGCCGGCGCGGTCGGCAGCACCGCCTTTACCGGCAAGTCGTGCACGCCGACCGAAGCGTCCTGGGTCTATGACAGCTACGCGCTGACCACGAGCCTTGCGAAGGCGATCGTGGCCGAGGGCCGCGACACCTGGTTCTTCATCACGGTCGATTACGCCTTCGGCCATTCGCTGGAGGCCGACGCGACCGCCGCGGTGAAGGCGGCCGGCGGCAAGGTGCTCGGCAGCGTGCGCCATCCCTTGAACACCGCGGATTTCAGTTCCTATCTGCTGCAGGCGCAAGCCTCCGGCGCCAAGGTGGTGGCCTTCGCCAATGGCGGCGGCGACATGGTCAATGCCACCAAGCAGGCCAACGAGTTCGGGCTGACGAAAAACCAGGCCATCGTCTCGCTGCTGGTTTTCATTTCCGACGTTCACAGCATGGAGCTTCAGGCCGCCCAGGGCCTGAAATTCGTCACCGCGTTCTACTGGGATCGCGACGCGGAAACCCGCGCATGGTCGAAGCGTTTCTTTGAGCGGCAGGGCCGGATGCCGACCATGCCGCAGGCAGCGGTCTATTCGGCGGTCCGCCATTATCTCGGCGCTATCGCCGCGGCCGGCACGGACGAGGCCAAGGCGGTGATGGCGAAGATGCGCGAGCGGCCGGTCAACGATTTCTACGTCAGGAACGGCCATCTGCGCGAGGACGGCCGTCTGGTGCACGACATGTATTTCGCGCAGGTGAAGAAGCCGTCGGAATCGAAAGGGCCGTGGGATTATTACAAGATCCTCGCCACCATCCCCGGCGATCAGGCGTTTCGCCCGCTGGCGGAGGGCGGCTGCCCGCTGGTGGCGCGGTGAGGTAGACAGAGCGCGCTCCCCTTCATCCAGACGAGCCGCGCAAGCGGCCTCTCGAAGGCTGGCCGCATCGGGCCCCTCATGGTTCGAGATGCGCTCCTCACCAAGAGGAACTCACGCCGCCGGCATGCCCGGCTTGCGCGTGGGCTCGATCAGCTCCGGGCGTGGCCCGCTCAGGCGCTTGTGCATGTGGACCATGAACGCCATGCCGAACAGCGGCGTCGCCAGATTGACGATCGGGATCGAGACAAAGGCGGCGATGACGAGGCCGGCCGTGAAAATAGTCGCGGCGTTCTCCTTGCGCATCGCCTTGGCCTCTTCGGGCGGGCGAAACCGCATCGCCGCGAGCTCGAAATATTCCCGCCCCAACAGCCACGCGGTGGCGACGAAGAACGCCAGAAAGCCCGCGCCGGCGATGAACACGAACGGCAGCGCGATCAGATAGACCAGGATCGTCAGCAGCGCGGTCTTGACGCCTTCGGTCATGGCGAGGCCGAATGGCAATGCCGTGCCGGGACGCTCGGCCGGATAGTGCTCGCGCTCGACATGTTCGGCGACCTCGTCGACGAACACGCTTGCCACCAGCGAGGTGATCGCGGGCATCAGCATGACCGCGCCGAACACGACGCCGAGACCGGCGGCGATCGAGACCATCCAGGCCAGCACGTTCAGCGGCGTCTGGAAGCCGGGGCCCAGCATCGCCTCGGCCCAGCCTTCGCCGGAAGTCGCAAACCAGCTCAACAGCCGTTGCAGGCCGATCGCAAGCACCACGATCAGCACCAGTGCGAGGCCGATCGATCGCCACAAGATCGAACGCATCGGCGGCGACAGGATTTGCGACAGCGCCTTGACGGCGGCATCCAGCATGATGGTTTTGTCCTCTGCTAAGCTACCGCCAGAGCTAGATATGGCCGGAGGGTTCGGCAAGGGCGCGCGGCGGGCCCAATCACAACCGCGTCATGCGCAGCCGCAACGCATTGCCCACAACACTCACCGAAGAAAGCGCCATCGCCGCCGCCCCAATGATCGGTGAGAGCAGGATACCGAAATGGGGATAGAGGATGCCGGCCGCGATCGGTATGCCGGCTGCGTTGTAGATGAATGCGAAGAACAGATTCTGCCGGATGTTGCTCATGGTGGCCTGCGAAAGCCGGCGTGCGCGCACGATGCCGCCGAGGTCGCCTCCGAGCAGGGTAATGCCGGCGCTCTCCATCGCGACGTCGGTGCCGGTGCCCATCGCGATACCGACTTCCGCGGCGGCAAGCGCGGGGGCGTCGTTGACGCCGTCCCCGGCCATGGCGACGATGCGCCCGGCTTTCTGCAGTCTGGCGACGACGGCGCTCTTCTGGTCGGGAAGCACCTCGGCCTCGACCTCGGTGATCCCGAGTTGTCTTGCGATCGCCTTTGCGGTGGTCTGGTTGTCGCCGGTCAGCATGATGACTTTCACGCCTTCCGCCGCCAGCGCCTTCAACGCCGCCGGCGTCGACGGCTTGACCGGGTCGGCGATGGCAAATAGCCCGGCGAGCTTGCCGTCGACCGCGATGTTGATGACGGTGGCGCCGTCTCCCCGCAGGCGTTCGGCTTGCGCGGTCAGCGACTGCGTTTCGATCCCGAGCGATGTCAAAAATTTCGAATTGCCGAGCTGGATGGATTTGCCGTCGACCTTGCCCGCCGCACCCTTGCCGGTCGGCGAGTCGAACTCGTCCACCTTGCTCAGATCGAGATTGCGCTCCCTGGCGGAGCGCACGATAGCGTCGGCAAGCGGATGTTCGCTGGCCCGCTCGACGCTGGCGGCGAGCCGCAATATCTCGTTCTCGTCGAACCCTGCCGCCGCAACGATCGAGACGACCTTCGGCTTGCCTTCGGTCAGCGTTCCCGTCTTGTCGACCACCAGGGTATCGATCCTTTCCATGCGCTCCAGCGCTTCGGCGTTCTTGATCAGCACGCCGGCCTGCGCGCCGCGTCCGACGCCGACCATGATCGACATCGGGGTGGCGAGGCCGAGCGCGCAGGGGCAAGCGATGATCAACACGCTCACGGCCGCGACCAGACCGAACGCCATCCGGGGTTCCGGGCCGAACCAGGCCCAGGCGGCAAAGGCGATGAGCGCCACGGCGATAACGGTCGGCACGAACCAGCCGGCGACCCGATCGGCCAGCCGCTGAATCGGGGCGCGGGAGCGCTGCGCGTCCGCGACCATCTTGACGATCTGGGAAAGCAGGGTATCGCGCCCGACCTTGTCGGCGCGCATCACAAAGCCGCCGGATTGGTTGAGCGTGCCCGCGATCACCTTGCCGTCGACTTCCTTGGTGACGGGCATGGATTCGCCGGTCACCAGGGACTCGTCGAGGGAGGAGCGGCCTTCAAGGATGACGCCGTCGACGGGGACTTTTTCTCCCGGCCGGACCCGCAATCTGTCGCCCACCTTCAGGCTCTCGATCTCGACCTCATGATCGGCGCCATCCTCGCCGATGCGGCGGGCGGTTTTGGGCGCCAGCTGGAGAAGCGCCTTGATCGCGCCGGACGTCGCCTCGCGGGCGCGGAGTTCGAGGACCTGGCCAAGCAGCACCAGCACCGTGATTACCGCGGCGGCCTCGAAGTAAACCGCGACCGCGCCGCCATGCCCGCGGAACGTCGCCGGAAAGATATCGGGCGCGAGGGTTCCGATCAGGCTGTACACATAGGCCACACCCGTGCCCATGGCGATCAGCGTGAACATGTTGAGATTGCGGGTCAGCAGCGATTGCCAGCCACGGACGAAGAACGGCCAGCCCGCCCAGATGACGACAGGCGTTGCGAACACCAGCTGAATCCAGTTCGACAGGGTCGGGTCGACCCAGCCGTGACCGCCGACCAGGTGGCCGCCCATTTCCAGGACAACCGCCGGTACGGAAAGCGCCAGCCCGATCCAGAAGCGCCGCGTCATGTCGGCAAGTTCGGGGTTGGGCGGCGCATCCAGCGTGGCCACCTCGGGCTCCAGCGCCATGCCGCAGATCGGGCAGCTTCCGGGACCGGCCTGGCGGATCTGCGGATGCATCGGGCAGGTGTAGATCGTGCCCTCCGGCGCGGTGGCTTTCGGCTCGCGCTTGTCGAGATGGGCCTTCGGATCGGCGGCGAATTTGGTTCGGCAGCCGGCCGAGCAGAAATGAAAGGTTTCGCCGCGATGGTCGAACCGGTGTCGGCTGGTCGCGGGATCGACCGTCATTCCGCAGACCGGGTCGCGTATGGCGGCCTTGCTGCCGGACTGCTGGCCATCATGGCCAGAATGATCATGGTCGCCGCCGCAGCATCCCGGCTTCGCGGTTTCCCCGGGTTGAGGGGCCATGGCCCGGGACGAGCAGCCGCAGCCTCTGGAAGCGCCGCCCGGATTGGCGTTTTCGGTCGTGGTCATCGCGTTCTCCATCGTGCCGCTTGCAACCCATACCCAGTAGGGGTATATAG